>JBEAPS010000027.1:0-6333 GCA_041164285.1 Pseudomonadota bacterium | reverse complement strand
ACAGGTAACACTCCAACAAACCATTCAGGTTGAGTTTTATAGAGATGTTTAAACAGTCCTCTCAATACTAAAAAAGGTACCGCAAGAAAAATAGCCGTAAAAATAGGATACAAAATAACGGCCCAACGTGCACCT
The DNA here is from genome assembly GCA_041164285.1 of Pseudomonadota bacterium. Taxonomy (GTDB): domain Bacteria; phylum Bdellovibrionota_B; class Oligoflexia; order Silvanigrellales; family Silvanigrellaceae; genus RFOM01. Next base: position 6,198 of record JBEAPS010000027.1, on the reverse strand, counting down.
TTTCGCCACGACACAACTCTTCTGAAGTGTTCCTGATACTTGCTCCTCATGTGCCTGTAGAGTGGTGACTCGAACCTAACTGCAGACGAAACAGCGTGCTTGCTTTGGGCCTTTGCTGAAGTTGCAGCAGGCACAACAGTCTTTCTCTGACTTGCCTGATTTGCCACAATGAAACCTCCTGATGTCACATTCAATTTAAAAATAACAAAAACTAAATCAAGAATGCATCAACGCGTGCGTCCAGCGCGCTCATCAGTAATTCGGTTCTTATTGACCTGATCAATTTTCTCCAATACGGCCTCGCTCATTTCACGCCATTCAGAAACAATTTCACGCCAACCTCTAGGAAATAATAGACGCAACTTGGCTAGGCGCCAATATCCTGGAAAGTGATCGTGCCTTTCGGTCGACCACAATCCCAAAAACAATGCCAGTGGTCCCGATGTCAAACCTATCAGCACTGCAAGATACTCGTTGAGATTCGGCCAAATCGTCATTAGAACGAATTTAACTCCAAGTGTTCCCAAGATAATCCAAATTGCAAAAACATATAAACCATGAGCAATTTTCATCGTCGCAACAACATCGCGATCAGCAGTGCTTATATTTGCCAAAAATCCTGCAATCCGCTGCGGAATGAACCAAACAAGCAGGCATAAATACTCAACAGGTGCAGCAATGATAAAATAAAACAACCCACGCGTAATGATCATTTTAAAAAATGAGCGTTTTCTCTCGTGCGACTCACCCCAAATGATTTGTGCCGGAGAAATATTCATAGCTAAGAGCATCCGGCGAATTGACTGCACCCGCGCGAGAAACACGGGATCCTCATTAAAGACTGGTCGATAGCTATCAACAAACAGTCTAAACTCACGAGCACTTTGCGGCTGTCGGGCATATGCAACTTCGAACAGGAACAACCAATTGCGTTTTTCATTCCACGTAGAAAACTGGGCCAAACCGTCAAGAAGAGAAGCCTGCAGTGCCGTAATTAAATCTTCCACTGGCGTCTCGCTGTTGGTAACGGCAATTGGCTCGCAGAAATGAAGTGCCAAATCAGAGCGGTATTCGTCTTTTTCAAAATAATCGATAGCCACCGGCTGCAACACAACTGAAAAGTCATCGCTCTTTGAGCGAGCCATCGCTTGTAGCGCCATACGGGCAATGCCCGTTTTCAATTTCTGCAAGTAAGGCTGGTCGTGGCTGATCCCTTCAGGGAAAATCAACACACGCCCACCCTCGACGATGGCATCTGCGACAGCTTGAAAGGCGTCGGAATTCGAGCGCGCACGCCAATCTTTTTCACTAACACCACTTTCAAGCGCCTGCTTATGAGCCTGTACCTCTATCATCATATCTTGAGTACGGCGCACAGGAATCGCCGCGGTCATTTGCAGCAAAGGCCTCATGACAGGATGAGACCAAAGAGTGTGCTTAGAAATTGGGCGAAGTGGTACCGGAGCCAGTGCAAACAAGATAGCAGGATCTACGATTCCGCTTTGATGATTTGCAGCCCATAGAGCATGTGGCCCAACATATGGTGTGCCTGAGACGTATATTCTCCGAAAGAATACTCGGCTCAATGCCTTTGCAAGAACTCTCAGCATCCTGTCTCCATTCTTTATACTCATTTGATTTTAACGTAATATGGTCGCCTGAACATGCACGTGCCGTCAAAGCCCTTACTTGTCCATGAGTTGCACTCACAGGGAGCTAATCAATGCTAGGATCACAGCCTTCATCATCCATTCGGTGGAATTCGGAGGGGCAAGTTTTTTCTGCCCAGCTTCCGCTCCAAGCCTGTGTCCACCAAAATGGAGAGCGGGTTTCTCGAGTGATCATAGCCATGCACGGTTATGGTGATAATGCTAAAAACTTTTCGTCACTCGCGCATGAATTGACTCTCAAAGACACGCTCTGGATTTTTCTGCAGGCACCCGAGGCTCTTCCTTTTCCCGGCGACGGCGGGCAATGGTATGAGTTGTTCGGCAATCCGCATGGACAATTCTACTCCTCACTGCAAAAGGTCATTGAGTCCTCTCGAATCATTCAAGATGCACTCAAACTTGGCTGGAACAAATTTATTTTTCTTGGCTTCTCGCAAGGGGCGTTTTTATCTTTATTTTCTGCGTTGACTCATCCGGAAAAAGTGGCTGCGGTCGTGGCGCTCAGCGGCTACCTTGCGCAGTCTCACAAGTTAGCTGATCTGCCTCAAGCACGTCAGGATTTACCCGTTTTTCTCGGCCATGGATTGCATGACCAAGTCGTCTTTCCCGCTCAGCATTTTGAAACAAGGGATATCCTCTCTCATTTTGGATTTCAAAACATTACAGCGAAAACGTACGCGGGTGTTGCACACAGCTTATGTGCAGAAGAGCTTTTCGACATTCGCACCTTCATCGAGGGTCTGACTTGAGCTATAAACTCATCCCTGATGCAAAATCTATAAATTTACGGACAGACGACCTCTCAAAACTATCAGAGGTCGAACGCTCAATTGCTCTGGAACATGCCAGAATTCAACTTGAGCAGCGCTCCCAAGGAGGTATGAATGCCTACCTCGTGAGCCTTGAATTGCTCGACAATGACCCCCGTGAAATTCAAGAAAGTTTGGTGGAACTTGGGAGTCTTGTGCGTTCACTGGGTGACACTCCCGTAGGGGTCACTGTTCAAAAACGCGCGCGTGTCGTCCCAGCCACTCTCATCGGTACTGGCAAAGCAGAGGAGCTTCGGCAGGCTGCAAAGGAGCTCAAAATTGATTACGTCGTTTTTGATCAAGAGCTCTCGCCATCGCAAGTCAGAAACCTCGAGGCAGTCATAGAGAGGCCCATTCTCGACCGAGCCGGTGTCATTTTGCAAATCTTTCGAAAGAACGCAAAAACTCGTGAAGCAAAGACACAAGTTGAGATCGCACACCTTGAATATCTTGCTCCCCGAATTTCAAATTCATGGATAGCGTTTGAGCGTCAGCGAGGCGGTGGCTCCGGTGGAACTCGCCTCAAAGGTGCGGGCGAGACCCAACTTGAATTGGATAAACGACGCATCCGTGAAAAAATTGCTTCTTTGCGAAAAGAACTTTCCCGCATTCAAACGGAACGAAGCACACAAAGAAAACTCCGTTCGGAGGAGTTCAATGTCGTGTTGGTCGGTTACACAAATGCCGGAAAAACAACCATAATGAATGCTCTGACAGAAAGTCAGCTTTCAGCCAAAGATGCACTATTTGAAACGTTGGATTCCGCCGTACGAACACTTAAAGGTTCTCACAACCCAAAAGTACTCATTACAGATACAGTAGGATTCATTAGAAATATCCCACACGGTCTCGTTGCGAGTTTTCGATCAACGCTGCAGGAGGCGGCAAGAGCGGACCTCCTGATTCACGTTGTCGACGTGAGTCACCCGCATTACAAGGACCACATCCAGGTCACTGACGAAGTGCTCAAAGAGGTGGGTGCCGTTGACGTCGATCGTATGTATGTTTTCAACAAGATCGATGAACTCAAGGGAGAGCCTAGATTGGCCAAAATTCTGGCCAGAGCATATAAGAATGCGGTTTGCCTGAGCGCGCATAAACCTGATGAAGTTCAAAAACTGCGCGACGCTTTAATTGAGTACTTCAGCCGCAACATGCTTGAAATGGAGATTGACGCCGGCTATGACAATTCGCAACTTCTCGCCAGCCTGTACGCGCACTCGCGTGTGATTTCGACTGAATGGACTGACGATGTTGCTCGCTTTAAAATTAGAGTATCCCGAACTTCTGCACGAAAACATTTCGCACATCTACTTTCTCCGGAGCAACGAACTCACTATGGACTTACTTCGGAGGAAGAAGACGGAATTCAAAAAATTTCTATGGAGTTGAGCAAATTATGAACCAAGATCAACCAGTAGCTCCTACAGTCGGAGGCAAAACTGTACCGGAATCAGTCCACTCGAAAATCCTCGAGCTGAGAGAAATCGAAACAAGATTGGGGCATTTACCTATGGAAACGTTCGCCGTTTCCGATTTACACAAACGCTACAACGACCCAAGTCAACTCGGCCACGCCGCACTCATGGAACAAAGAACTGAAACCCTATTCCGAGAAATAGCCGGCGATTTGAGCGACTGTGGATGGACTCATATCGAAATTTCTCAAGCGATCAATCAATTGGTCCGCTACGAGGGTGGCCCAAAGTATTGCAGTGAAGAAGAAGTGTCCGAGGTTTTGGGATGACTGCATTTCAGCCTGATTACGTTGTTTCTCAACAGCACGTGGGTTCAACAACGTATTATGGCATCGGCGGAATTGTAGAATATTACTGCCAACCCCGCAGTGTGGCAGAGCTTCAAAGCGCGCTCATTTGGGCTAAAGCGCAAGAACTGCCAATCGCAGTTCTTGGCTGTGGCAGCAACGCACTTGTATCTGATGGCCATCTCAACGCTTTTGTCATATGCCTCTCAGAACTCAAAGCCTGTTTTTGGGAAAACGAAACAACTCTTTATGCAGAGGCTGGTGTTTCGAACACCGAGATTGCAGAGGTTTGTCTGGATGCAGGGCGAGACGGAGCAACTTGGATGTATCGGATGCCAGGGCACTTGGGCGCAACCGTCCGCATGAATGCACGCTGCTTTGGTGGCGAAATATCGCAAATTGCTATTGATGTTTTTACAATCGATACAAATGGACGGCTCAAATCTCATTCAGGAAGTGATGTTTTTCATGGCTATAAAAAGACATCTCTCATGGACTCGCCTGAAATCGTCATTGCCGCACGCCTGAAACTCACTACCGAGGGAGACCGCACAAAGCTTCTCAATCACATGCTCCACTGTGAAACCGAACGACTTACCAAACACCATTTTGACTACCCGAGCTGTGGCTCAACATTTAAAAACAACTATGCTGTTGGACGACCAAGTGGGCAAGTCTTTGATGCATGCGGACTCAAAGGCCAAAGAGTCGGACAATCTCAAGTCAGCCAATATCATGCAAACTTTGTTTGGAATCTCGGGGGTACCACTGCCGAGAATATGCTGACGCTGGCTTCGCACATGCGTGATTGTGCACTCACTCAACAAAATGCAGATCTCGAACTTGAAGTCCAGCCCATTGGACTGTTTACGAAAGAACTTTACACCTCGTGCGCCATGACTCGTCTAGGTCCCAGCGTTGCTGTCGGACATCAGCATTGGGTTGGGCTTCTCTGGCACCCCACTCAGCAAGAGGTAGCAAATCCTTTCATAAGGCAAACTGAAAATTCAAAAGACGCGGAAGCAGTACTGTTTGAAGCTCCTTTTCTGCATTACTTTCGAACCCCTGGACGAGGGCATCCAGAGCTTTCCGTAAGACTTGTTCAACTGAGTTCAATCGAACTAGCTCGCAAGAATCCTAACTCACCATTCTTGAGGTGGGAGACAATCCTCTCGAGCCCGGCCGGCGATTGGAATACGATCTTTAATCTTAGACCTAATCAGCCATCAGGCTTTGTCGATGAACTTTGGCACTTCAGTGTGTCAGAACTCTTTTTCGGTAGCGGCAATCCACAATCTGCCCAATACCTTGAATTTGAATGCACGCCTGAAGGTCACTGGGTTGCACTTGCGTTTGATGGACCGCGACTCAGATCAAAGACAAACCTTCAACCTCGCTCAGAACTTTGGCCAGGTGTTGCAATAGAGCATGAATCGGATCGCCTGAACGTCACGTTCAATTACGCTACACTAGCGCCTTTAATCCATAATTCCCTCATAAAAATGCAAGCTTGCCTGAGTTTAGGCGATGATGGTTGGTATCTCGCCCCCCACTGGTCGCCCTCAGGAAGTGCCGAAAGTTGGGACACACAAGACAAACCCGATGTCAAACCTGATTTTCATCAGCCGCATCGCTTTTGGGACATTGCATTGTGGTGACTTCGGCCGCACAATGATGGGTAAGTAAGAACCTAATCAGTATTTTCGCGGGGCTGTGTATGAACTTCAGTTCGTCGGCTGCTTTCAGTTTTCGCATCACTCTATTCGCGGTGATTGCCGCTGTTGCTGCGTCATGTAAGCCACGAGAGTTTAATGATGCTGCGGTCAGTTCTGATATGAACCCAGTGGCAGCTCAAATTGATGCACTCACTTCAACTCTACTTCCTATATGGCCAGCCCCAAAGACACTCAATGAGGCTCAACGTTTACCTACTTTTACAGATCTCAATCTGCCT
>JBEAPS010000026.1:0-3220 GCA_041164285.1 Pseudomonadota bacterium | reverse complement strand
TCTCTCACGCATCATTGATGATTTGCGAAGTCGTGGCTCTTTGAGTACTGGAATTCCGCTTTTCCCCGATCGCTCGGATAGTGGTCATGTTTTTGTGACTCTCGATTCTGATATGGCACTGCTGCCGGCTTATTTTGAACGTAAAGCTGACAATTTGATTTTGTCGGTTGCACTGATGCTGAAGGCAAAGTCATCGGTGCCTGTTGTTTTGATCACAAAAGATTCTAATCTGCGAATTAAGGCTGATGCACTTGGAATTGCCGTTGAGGATTTTGAAGCCGATAAAGTCAATATTGATGAGCTTTATACGGGCATTGCAGAATTTGAAGTAGACGGTGGAATGTTGAGAGACTTCCTGTCTAGCGGTTCAGTTTCCCTCGATGGTTACGATTTGATGCCGAATCAATACGTGATCTTGAGAGATGCTGAGCAGGCCACTCAGTTTGTATATGGAAAGTATGATCATGTGACTGGAAGTCTGAGGCCATTGAATTTTGGTGGCAAAGACTATGTCTGGGGTATTTATCCTCGAAATTTGGAGCAAAGCTTTGCGCTTGATTTGCTTCTTGATGACGACATCAAAATGGTCACTTTGGTTGGCACGGCGGGAACGGGTAAGACTCTTCTTGCGATTGCAGCAGGTCTTGAGAAGACGACTGATGAGGCTCGCTATCAGAAGTTACTTGTAAGTAGACCTATTTTTCCATTGGGTCGTGATGTTGGTTTCTTGCCCGGCACGCTTGAGGAAAAACTTAATCCTTGGATGCAGCCCATCTTCGATAATCTTGAACTTTTGTTGGGTGGACATGGACAGGGGCGTGGTAAGCGTTTGTCTCAAAGCTATCATGAGCTGATTTCGCAAGGTATTCTTGAGGTCGAGCCGCTCACTTATATTCGCGGCCGATCAATTCCTAATCAGTTTTTTATTGTGGACGAGGCTCAAAACCTCACTCCTCATGAAATTAAGACCATTCTGACCCGCGCTGGTGACAACACAAAAGTGATTCTGACCGGTGATCCCTATCAAATCGACAATCCTTACGTTGATGCTTCATCAAACGGTCTCACCTATGTGGTTGAAAGGTTTCGACGCGAGGGAATTGGTGGTCATGTGACACTCGTCAAGGGTGAAAGGTCCGCATTAGCGACCATTGCAGCGAATTTGCTTTGAGTCAGGGGCAAGTAGATGAACTTGATTGATGCGATTGTTCTCTCTGTTGTTGAGGGAGTGACCGAATTTTTGCCCGTTAGTTCCACTGGCCACATGATCTTGTTTCAGAAGTTGTTGGGTGTTGAAGAGTCTGAGGCCGTTGATGCCTTTTTGGTTATTGTTCAGTCGGGTGCAATTTTAGCTGTTTTAACTGTATTCTGGCCAACATTCTTACGTTGGCTCAGAGCTTGGCTGGCCTTTTTGCCAATCAGTCGGTCTCATGTGGAGGGTGGGGGTGCTACCTCGGTGAGTGATCGGGTTCAGTCCCTTTATTTTGCGTTATCTGTCGTGCCATTTGCGCTCGTTGGATACTTCAACAAGGACTTTATCAAGGGGCTCTTTGATGTTCGCGTTGTGGCCTACGCATTGTTGGTTGGCGGTATTTTTATTTTGATTGACGAATGGTTTCTATCACGTCGGCGGAGCGGCAAAGAGAGGACACTCGAGAGTTTCTCGTTCCTTGATTCCTTGATGATTGGCTTGGGTCAATGTCTGGCGCTTTGGCCCGGCTTTAGCCGTTCTGCTGCCACGATCATCTTCGGCCGATGGCGAGGATTTAGTCGAACTGCATCGGCAGAGGTCAGTTTTCTCATCGGCCTGCCAACCCTTTGTGGGGTCGCGCTTTATGAGGCTAAAAGTTCTTGGCATTTGATTTCCGATGAGCTTCGTCTTCAATTGGCCGTAGGGATTGTAGTGGCTTGGATTACTGCATTTATATGCGTGAAATCATTTCTCATTTTTCTGAGACGTTTTCCATTGACGTTGTTTGCTTACTATCGAATTCTCGTTGCGGGTTTACTGCTTTACTTTTGGTGATGATAAATCTAGATCTGGGCAGTCTGCTGCTCTGTTTTGAGTTGGACAAGTGTCATGCTAGGGTTTTCTCTTCGGACGTTCATTTGTCCAAAGAACTGTGCCCCTTCGTGAGTAATGAGATTCGGCGAAGTGATTGAGCCTTCAATATACCCAGTGCTCAGAATTTCCGTACAATGTTTGGTTGTGATATCGCCATAAACTTTTCCACCGATAATCGCGATCCCAACGCGGACGTTTCCTTCGATGACGGCAGTTTCTCCAACAATCAGTGTGTCTTCAGAGTCGATATCGCCGTGAAAACGTCCATTTAACCGCACCACGCCCGAAAAGTTAAGCTTCCCGTCAAACTCACACCCCTCTTCAAGAAAGGCCCGTATTTCTCGGTCGTTATATGAGTGTTCGGACTTTTTCATAGCTGTGCCTCAATCGCTACTTCGCAAACTTCTTGGCACATACCGGGATTCACAATGGTCGGCGTGGGTTGATTCCAGGCGACAACATGAGTTCCGCAATGCGCTCAAGATCTTCAAAAGTGTAGTATGAAATCTCAATTTTGCCGCGATCCGCATCGCCCGAAATTCGAACTTTGGTTCCGAGGTGACCTTTGAATTGGTCACACAGCTGCCGTAGATCCTGTGATAGCTGTTGCTTTGATCCAGAGTCCGCGGGGTCACGGCTTTTTTTGAGCTCCTTAACTACATCTTCAGTTTGCCTGACTGAAAGTTTCTTGGAAACAATCATGTCGCGAACTTTGAGCTGCAATTTTTTCTCATCGAGAGAGCAGATGGCGCGTGCGTGACCAGCAGTGATAATTTTTGCCTGCAGATCGGCTAAGATTTCGCTTGGCAGTGCAAGAAGGCGAAGACTATTAGCTATAGTTGCGCGGTCTTTGCCCACCTTCGATGCGAGCGTTTCTTGTGTGTATGAATGCTCGTCAAGTAGCCTTGAAAATGCTTTAGCTTCATCCAGGGGGCTGAGTTCTTCCCTTTGAATGTTTTCAATGAGAGCAACCTCGAGTGCACTGTGTTCCCGGCTCGCTCTTACAACGCAGGGAAGCTCTTGAAGTCCTGCGATTTGAGCCGCTCGCCAACGTCTTTCGCCCGCTATGATTGTGAACTGACCGCTTTTTTCGTTGGGACAAACAATTATAGGCTGGATAATTCCATAACTTCTGATGCTCACGGCCAGTTCGTC
>JBEAPS010000025.1:0-4347 GCA_041164285.1 Pseudomonadota bacterium | reverse complement strand
TGGGTCTTTGACTCAGCAAAAGCACAAAGTGCCTCGCTCTCGCACGGAGTCGCATCGCTTGTCTCAGATCGAATTGCTGAATTGAACAACGAGAGTAAACAACTTCTGTTGGTTGCAAGTATTGTAGGTAATGAAGTTCCGCTCGCGGCGGTTGACTTCATGCTTGAGGATAAAGAACAACAGAACCCCTTATTACGGTCACTTGCAGAGTTGAGCGAAAAGCACCTTATTTATTTTAACAGAGACACTCTCTCATTCGTACACGACAAAGTCAGAGAGGCTGCCTATCAAATGGCGGGCCACAACCTACGTACTGACTGCCATCACGCTTACGCAGTCTGGCTCGACAAAAAAATTTCTGCACAAGTTCAAAAAAATTCGGCGAGCAATATCGAACCTTTTGAACTCGCATTTCATCTTAAAAACGGACGGCCACAACGAGATCCAGAGTGGGCGAGGAAGATTCTCTTCACAGCAGGCCGCATGGCACTCAAACTTTTTGCATACCAAAAAGCTCTCGAATACGCGCAAACCGCTCACCAGCTTCTCCCTGCAGATTTCACCTCGAATAAGGAGTCACTGGAAGAATTCGTTTTAATCTCTGAACTCCTCGGTGATGCCCGTGTGCTCAATGAAGATCCGGTAGGCGCAGTCGATCTATACACTCACCTACTCGACTACATTGAGGACGAGTTGCATAGAACAGAGCTGCTTGCCAAGCTTTGTGAATGTAATCTGACGCTCTTTCGCTATCGCGACAGTATTGAGGCTGGAATGCAAGGCCTTAGGTTGCTCAATCGAGACATTGACAGTCACGAAGGAAAGTCTCTCGTTAGAATCCTGTTTCTGTTGATACCATTTTGCCTTCAAATCTTATATTGGAAGCTATTTGGAAGATCGAACAAAGAGATTCGCTCTAGAAAAGAAGAAATTTTTCTAAAACTACTCATCAACTTGCAGGTTGCCTTATTTTTTTCAAGACCCATTTGTGCAATCAGCAACCAAATGCGCTTTACTTTTACATTACTTAAATACAAGCCAAACGAGTATAGTGCACTCATAATCGGATATTGGGCCGTTGCGTCTGGAGTATTCGGATTCGCAAAGATATCAAATCATCTCTATCGTATCGCACTGCAATATTTTGAACAACATCCCAATCCAATTGCACGTTCATTTCTGCTTTTTACATGGGGATATTTGAATGAGTTCCCGCGCGGAAGGCTCAGGGAAGCTCACTCAAAACACCTTCAAGCTCTTGATGCACTCGAAAGTGCGGGAGAATCTTTTTGGCGAGTTCTCACCATGCAAGGACTCATTCACATGGATGAGTATGGCCTTGGAAACGGTGAAACCTATGCGCTACATTCTCGATTCACGAATTTGATATTCAGAATCAAACAAACACCAACAATTTTAGATGCAGTGCTCAGACACCATCTACTGACGAAAAATCTCGACGAACTTCAGCGCTATGAAAAAATTGTCGCTGATGGTGCACTCGCAGTTCAATCAGATGGATTTGATACGATAGATTCCTGTTATGCAAATCTATCGCTTGGAGAAATTCATTTACTGCGTGACGACCCAGTCAATGCGCTCCCCTATATACGAACTGCCTTTCGCAGTGTGATACGCCACGTGCACAGGGTCTCGTACTGTATTTTTGCCCCTACACTCATGGCTCTTTGCTACATTCGGGTCAACAGACCATTTGCAGCTTTGCCTGCTTTGGCACTTGCATGGGTCAATCAGATTTTTTCAGCCCGATTGCTTCTGCCGAAAACGACTTACGTCACAGGGGAGCTTTTCTACCGAAATCGAATGAAAATTTTGGGCCGCTGGATTTGTCAGCGCGGCATTCAAAAAGCAAATAATCTGCGACTGCCAGCTGCTCTGTTTGAGCTTCGTCTGAACTTTGCATATCTTATTGTTGATGACGATCCAGAGTACGCTATGGTGATTTTCAGAATGTGTCGCGAGTATTTTTCAGAAAGACAATTTCTGTTTCTGGTCGATAAGTGCGACCGTGGCCTTATGAAAGCGCAGATTAATACTGAAAATGCTCAGGACCGAGCCACACTGAGATCTAGCTCATCACGTAGCAACGACTCAATTACACCGAGCCTCCAGTTAAAAAATTCGAAATCGGAGTTTATCAGAAACAAAATTGAACTTGACTCGCTGCTTCAGGTCTTCCTGAATCTCAGCTCACTCAATGAAAAAGAACCACTCTATGATGCAGTTCTCGATTCCATGTGTAGATGCACAGGCGTGGATTATGGCGTGTTATTGATTTATGAGAATGAAAAGCTTGTTCCAGTGCGTGCACGTGGTTGCACGGTGGAAGAACTGAGTAACAATCTCAATCCGACGTATGGACTCGACAAATGGTTTCTTGAGAAATGCGAACTCGAAAACAAGCGTGAGCCACGTATTCGGCCCACTGCATGGCGTACTCCTCACCCCGCATGCGACGGCTCCGCCATGATTGTCCCCTTGCCCTACAAAGATAAAATTTATGGATTCTGCTATTTAGCAAATCAAGGAGTGAACAATTTTTTTGATGCGCGCTCTCAGCGAGTTGTGACACCTTTGGCTGCTCAAGCCGCAATTGCTTACCAGAATCTTGTTTTTGCCAGTGCAAAGGAAGAAAAAGCTCGTCTTGATGCAGAGCTCAGTGCAGCAAGAACTGTGCAGGATGCGCTTCTCCCAAACAAAATCGAAGTTCCACAGACACAAATCTCCTACTTTTATGAATCTGCATCACAGACAGGGGGTGATTGGTTTCATCACCACTACGACAAATCCAGAAACAGGCTTTATGTATTTGTGGGGGATGTCACAGGCCATGGTTTGCCCTCTGCCATGATGACAGCCGTGGTCAGTGGAGCCCTACATTCGCACTTAAAGAAGGAATTCGAACAGCAATCCTCGAAGACAGCCACGATTGAGGAGAGCCTTCGGGAGCTCGCAGAAATTGCAAACTTCGCCGTGTTTTGGGCTGGAACAAGAAGCAACCGATATATGACGATGAGCTTTACGTGCCTTGATCTCTCGACTGGTGAGTTTGGAGTCGTCAATGCAGGCCACACTCCGCCCTACATCCTACGCAGCCGCGAAAACAAAGTCAGCGGACTTCCCTGCAGCGGCTCGCTGCTCGGGTTCTCGGAAATAGCTTCATTTGGCTATGCCCATCAAAAACTACGGCCCGGAGATTCTGTTCTTATTTACACTGACGGTCTGATTGAAAACACAGTTGATGAAAAAGTAATTATGTCTCCGAGAAGATTGCGCAAGATTATGGAAACAGAGACAGATCCACAGAAATGTATCGACAGTCTTGCATTAAGTATTTCCAACGCAATGAAACTCGAAGAGCTTGAAGACGACGTGACAGTCTATATGCTCCGCTGGGAAGGAAGCTCAGAGCAGCATCTTCCACTTGTAAGCTAGCGTTCAGTGAGTTCCCGACGCAAATTTTTAATTGACCAGAGCTGAATACGAGAAAGAACCAAATTGACTATAAAAGGTGGCAATTGACCGCCCGGTTCAACATACATATTGATTGAGAAACGCACGCGCCGTTCGGATTCCTGCACAACGCTCCACAAACTTTCAAAGTGTTCAACACGAACTAGATCTTGAGACTTTTTATAGGAAGTGATCGCATGAGAAAGGGTGGCTGTAATCATTGCTGGATTGTTTTGCTCAGAGAGCACAACCCGACTGATGAGCTCCCTGTTCTCAAATGGCCACGGGATTTGAAAAACCCCCCGAAACACAAAGTCGAAAGGCTGAGCCGATTCGAGAAGTTGTGTTTCAAGTGCACCGTAAACCCACTTCTTGTAATTGACAGGATCGCTGAAAAAAGGGGTGAACTGACTGACAGTACCCTCGAGCAGTGCCTCGGCTCGAACTTCCTCGTACGGACTCGCTACTCTGTTCCGCTTGTAAACCGTTATTCCCTCGTCTTCGAGAGCAACTTTCCATGGCACAGTTGTGTTTGAATGAGCTGGATGCACCCCAACGAAGATTGACTGAAGAAAAACTGTGATGAGAACAGCAACTCTCACGTCTAGGCTCCGGCCGAAGTTTGTGATTTGGCCCAAGAGTCACGCAGTGTGATCACTCGATTGAAGACCTTTGCCGATGGTTGAGCACCTTGCTCATCCACACAGAAGTAACCCACCCTCTCAAATTGATATCGACTCATTGGCCTGGAATCAGCGAGGCTCTGCTCAACACGAGCGAAATCTACGATTTCAAGACTCGACGGATTGAGACTCGACTTCCAGTCATCAGCATCACTCGGATTCGGCACAGTAAAAAGTCGGTCGTATAACC
>JBEAPS010000024.1:0-4247 GCA_041164285.1 Pseudomonadota bacterium | reverse complement strand
AAACAAGCCTGTTGCTATCTTGCAAGATCTTCAGGGTCCAAAAATCAGAGTTGGAAAACTTAAAGGTGGATCAACGACATTGACCCAAGGTCAAAAGGTGACGCTTGTTTTCGGGGCTGAGCAACTGGATGAAAAAATACCTATCGACTATCGAGAGCTTGCTTCCGATACCCATGTGGGTGCCAAAATCCTACTGGACGATGGTCTGCTTGGCATGACTGTCACAGGAATTCGAGATGGCTTAGTCGATTGCGAAGTCGTTCACGGCGGATTGCTCAAGTCCCGCAAAGGAGTGAACTTCCCAGATAGCGATCTTTCAATTCCATCGACAACCGAAAAAGACACGCGTGACCTTCTCTTCGGAGTCTCTCAAGGAGTTGATTACATCGCACTTTCGTTTGTACGCACTGCTGGAGATGTTCAAAAACTTAAACAGATGCTGCGAGCTCTTGGCTCAGATATTCCGGTTGTCGCGAAAATAGAAATGCTCAGCGCAGTCGAGAACATTGATGATATTTGTAAGGTGACCGATGCAATTATGGTGGCACGCGGTGACCTAGGCGTAGAGTGCGGCTTTGCAAATGTATCTGCGTTCCAAAAGAAGATTGTCCGCTCGGCTCGTGTGCACGGCCGCCCTGTGATTGTTGCAACTCAGATGCTCGATTCCATGATTGAGAACTATGTCCCGACAAAGGCAGAAATTTCAGATGTTGCTAATGCAGTTTTTGATTTAGCTGATGCAACGATGCTCTCTGGTGAGACAGCCTCAGGACGGTATCCCCAACACGTCGTAGAGACAATGAGTGATATCCTTTCAAGGGTTGAAAAATCGGGAATGCTAATTCCTGTGGAAGAAAATAAAAGAATTTTTAACTCTAAGACCGTTCCTGAAACCGTGGCTCGGACTGCGGCTGAACTTGGAGACTCGTGTCAAGCAGCAGCGATTGTTTGCCTAACCCTCACTGGAAATATCGCCCGCTCAGTTGCCAAGTATAGACCACAAACCCCCATCATTGCTTTGAGTCCGCGTCCCGATGTGGTTCGCAAACTCAGCTTGGTGAGAGGAGTCTTCGGTCTTCAAAATAATATGTTTTTCGATACCGATGGGGCTCTGCAAGATATCGCACGCTCTATCGTTGTACAGGGCTTGGCAAAAGAGGGTGACTTGCTGGTTATCACCGGTGGCATTCCCCTCGCATCGATGCAACCAACCAATCTGATCAAACTCCACCGAGTTT
This sequence comes from Pseudomonadota bacterium, assembly GCA_041164285.1. GTDB lineage: Bacteria > Bdellovibrionota_B > Oligoflexia > Silvanigrellales > Silvanigrellaceae > RFOM01. The sequence continues at coordinate 3,009 of JBEAPS010000024.1, read as the reverse complement.
CAAAAGAGGACATACTGTAACCACAAGCACTCGAGTCCACCGTTAAAAACCTTCTTCCGTCGAGTTGCTCGTAAACCTACGGAGCGGGCAAGTGATTCGTTCTCGGTGAGAATCCACGCTTGCCAGCCGCGGCAGTTCTGCTTCAGAGTGTCTCCAATTTTTTTGTAGTCATGCTTCAGTGACTCAACTTCGCCCATGCGCACGCCATAGGGCGGGTTCATTACAATAAGACCTTCCTGAGTCCCGACTTTCAATTTTTCAATTGAACGTTGCTCAAAGCGAATGAGTCGTGACACTCCAGCCGCTTCGGCATTTTCTTGAGCAGCGGAAAGTGCGCGTCTATCCTGATCGAAGCACAATATTGGCGAAACAACTTGATGAGGATCAATCTCTCGTCCCAGAGCGTCCGTGTGATATTTATTCATGCGAAGGAACAATTGCATGAGTGATAGTTCATGGCCTCGAAGTGCCCTTCGGATTGGCTCAAACTTCCGCTTGGTGTTTTCGGAGAACAAGTTAAGCTGTTCAAATGCGAAATTGTCACGTTGTAATTGAGGCCTTCTGTTAAGAAGCATGAGAGCAGCCTCGATTGCCAGAGTACCTGAACCACACATTGGATCGATGAAATCAGGCGACAATACAATTTCGCCGGGAATGCGCCTTTGGAGGCTTTGTCGGCTGTCATAATCGTCTGATGACTTTTTATCTGTCTGTGCCTCTGACACGCGGGTAAAAGTCACTCTTTTCGGTGTCTCTGATTGCAGCTCGCGACAGAGATTATGCCAGCCGGTCATGCGCAACAACCCTGCAGCGAGCAGTTCATTCATGGGCGCAGCTTGATTACTCACTCGATAGCCACGAACAGACAAGGGAATCCCCGTGGTGTCAAGACTCACAATGAGAAGCCCACGGTGTAATCGAGCCATCACCCGCACCAGCGGATCGTTTTTATCGATGTTTGGGCGACGATTGGTTCTATTAGAAAACGAGTCAGCAATCGCATCTTTAATTTTTAAATTTAAGGCTGAGGAGCTGATCGTTTTATCTGATGAACTCGAATTAACTATGAATGTCTTGTCGACAGAAAAGAACTCCGACCAGTCAACACCTATCAACGAGCTGTGCACATCTGATAGTGTTTTCACTTCCGCCTGAGCGACTTCAACAAGCACTCGACTTGCGCAGCGAAGACCTAAGTTGAGAGCGTAGCAAAAACTCCAAGGTGCACGAACTTCAACACCTGCACTCTCAGCTCTTGGAGTATCACACAACCTAATGTTGCACTCCTCTGCGAGAGCTTCAATTTCCGCACAAAGCTCTTCCTCAAGTCCATGAACAGTACTGACGAAAAACGTGGCGTTCACATCATCGAAGAGTTTGCCCCGCTTCAGTTGTTGCGTTCTTCTGCTCGGACTCCCCTCCGGCTTCCGTGGCGGGTTCGTTTGACTTCGCGGCCATCTTCCCTGGTTTCTCCCCTGTCTGTTGTCCTGCCCCTGGCTGCCCCTCGTCTGGCTTGAGCTCCTGCTTCGAGTCGGTTCCGTCAGCGGAGGCTTGCTCGCTCGTCCTAGGGGCTTGGGGCCCTTGTCCACTGGGACTGGTCTGTCCGCTGGGACTGGTCTGTCCGTCTTCCTGTTTTTCATCAAATTCACCCTCATTTCCAGTAGCGCAGAGTCCCATTTCTCTCAGTAATTCATATTCACGTCCGGAGCGGATGCGCGTGTAGTACTCCAGAAATTCGGTTGCCTTTTTCGGGTTAACCGACTCCAACAGCTTTGTCACCTGACGCGGCGGCAATTGTTTGAGCAACTGCATTACTAAATCCCTATCCATTGTCTCAAGAAGGGGGGCTGCCTTTTGGGGTTCCATTTTTGCCACGAATTGAAGAGCATCAGAAAGTCGCTCTTGTTTGGCCTTCCGCTCTTTTTGCAACGTTTCTTCGAGAAGTCGACGCTCCTCCTCAATTCGCTTGAGTTTTGCATCAACACTGCTTTTAGATCGATCATATCCCTGCTTTGCAGCTTGTAATTGAGAAATCCGATTTTCAACATCACGACGCATAATCAAAAGTTGATTTCGTATCTCGGCAGCGCGTGACAAACTCAATCCATTCTCAGGAATATCGGGCAGGTTATCTTTCTTAACGTCACTGTTATCTGCAACAGCTTGTTCCTGAACTGACTCCTGAGCTTGTGCCTTCGACTGCTGCTCTGCGTAGAAAAAGCCACCAGCACCAGCGATAGCTACAAGCTTTGCAGCTATGAGTATATGCAGACCTTTCATTGATGAACCACCTCACTCCCGGCTACTATCATAAGCACTGCGATGAAAACGTAACGTCGCCTGCTCATCAAGGAACTTGCGCTCTTTTTCTTGCATCGCAACGTTAAACTCCAGCTCCTGCTTGCTACGCAAATTCTCCATAACCTTTAGGTTTCGATTGCATACAACCAAATGCTGCTCTGCGATGTCGACGTCGCTCTCGGCAACCCTTATCGCCTCAAGCAATTCCATCATACGACTCTTTCGAGTCTCAAGGCTCAGCTCGTAGACGTTATATTGATGCGACTCACCATTCAGAACAGCCTCATTCAGAAGCTCTCTCTCGCTAATATAAGCATCCCTCTGCTCTACTAGTAGCCGCCTCAGCTCAGAGACAACAGTTTTGCAATTTTCAAGATAGGCCTGTGCCTCATCCACAGCCTGCTGCCTGATTTCCATGACACGTTGGAGCCTGAATATGAAACGACTCATTCAAGCTCCGTTAATTCAAACAGCTGCTCAAGAGAACTTCCATAGCCGGCTATTTCATTGCGACCCTGTCGGAGAAAGGACTCTATTCTGCTCTGCATTTGAATTGCCTTGTCTATTTTTGGATTTGCGCCCTGATTGTATGCACCAATCGCAATGAGATCCTCATTTTTCTGATATGTAGCCAGCCATTCACGAATTTGACCAGCTGCGCGAAGGTGTCGATCATCGGTAATGTCAACCATCACCCTGCTCGCACTG
>JBEAPS010000023.1:0-3396 GCA_041164285.1 Pseudomonadota bacterium | reverse complement strand
ACCTTGATACTCACTACGAAGTGCGTCCGTCTGACCACTCAACAATTCAATGTTGATGAGTCTTACCTGATTACTCAAATCTTGAAGATATCTGAACAACTGAACAGCGAGATCAAAACCTTGCTGACCAGTTCTTTCTGCTGTTGCAAGGCGGAGATCTTCTAATGCTTTACGGAGAATTGTCACCATACCATCGCCAAGTCTGCCAGAACGCGCGCGCAGAGCCGACCTCTCTCTATCAAGTGCTCTAACAACCTGTTGACCTTCTTTGAACGCATCAGACCGGCTAACAGAGTCTGCTATTTCTGCGGCCTCAGAAAAATCTTGAACACGCTTAGTGTTCTTATATTTTGCTATGACGTCGTAAAAGCCGGCATATTGCCTGTTATAGGTCTTAAGTAGTTTATTGAGATCAACAAATTTATTTTTATAATTTTTACCAAACGACTTAAGCGAGTCTTGGGCAGAGTCGAATCTGCACAGCCTAAGATACGTAATTGCCTGAAGAATATAACTCTCAGGATAAAAGCGATCTTTAAAAAAGGGTGAGTGTAAAGTGTGTATGTTTCCAAGCGTATTATTGTGCTTTTGAATCATGAAGAAGGCCCACGCACCTTCAAGAAGTGTTTGAAGCCAAAGATCTGAATCCCTCGGAATTTTTGAGTATTGCTCAAATGCCTTGCGGTACGACTTGAGCTCATAATAGGCACGTGCGAGATTCATTGTCGAAAGTTCGCGAACACCTTGGCTTCCAGCTCGGGCTTGAGCTCTCCTAAAGGAAGCTACGGCAGATTCGGGATTCTTAAGAGTTGAATAAATGATTCCCAAATAAAACTGAGATAACGAATAGTATGGGCTCGATCCCGGAACTCTGTCAAAGTCTGATTTAGCACGAATCAAATTTGTCTTTCGGGTGGGATTACTCTCGAAAGTTTCCAGGCCACGATAGTAAAAGTAAAACCCCTGCGCGCTTGGCGGTATTGAGAGGGGATCGAATTTAGCCCTAAAGAGTCCGGCTATGTTTGCACGACCCAATGGAATTCTAGCATTAATGTCACTTAGTGACTCTAAGGCAGGCCGAAAAAGATCGTTTCTTGCGCCTTTACTCACGACACGCCCATAAAAATATGACGCAGCATAAGGCAATCCAGCACCCTTAAGTGACTGAGCCAATCCAAACTCAGCCTTCGCTCGGGAATCTCCGCCAGAAGAGTTCATAACATCGAAGTAAGCGCGAGCTGCTCCTAAATAGTCGCCCCTACGAAACAAACCCTGAGCAGCCTGTAACGAGGAAGCATAAGACGGCGGTGCTATCACAAAAAGACCCACACCCACCAAAAGCCCCAGCGCAATTCGATGGGCAACTGGTTGCAGTCTTTTGATGGAATACGATTTCATCACAACTAAATTCCTCACAGATAGTAACCTGCACCCGCAGAAAGAGTTACATTCTGATTTGTTCCGCCATTGAATCCTGGAATTAAATAAAGCCTGAGACCCCAATTGAGAGAAGTTGTTTGGTTAAGAAAGTACCTCTGACCCGTACCAAAATTGAAACCTACTTCAGTGTAGGCTGTAGGCGGATCAATAGCCTCATTATCTAACAGCGGCTTACAGCCTTGCTTTCGGTTAACCATCGACGCCATTCCGGCGCCACCATTTACAAACCAGTCGAAATAAATCACATCGCCAGTGTCGAGCTGATACTTTCCATAAACGGGAGTGATGGCCGCTCCACCACCTGCAAGAAAGCCAACTTCATCCACGATTGGTTCAATATTGAACCTTCCACCCAACTCGGTGCAATCTGATTTATTGATTGTAAAACCGGCAGTGCCTTCTCCATAAAGCTCGAGCCATTCGCTTAAATGAATACCAAGCTTTGCTGTTGGAAGAATAGTGTAAGTAAATGAGCTATTCATGATGACGCCCAGATTTGCACCCAACTCCACGCGCACAGACTTTTGAAAAAACTTTCGCCGAATGACACGAACTTCTACGTCTTTAAAACTGCCCTGTCTACTGAGAGTGTCTGCATATGCAGACACCGGAATACAAAGCAATAAGAATGTAAAAACTAGACTTCGCATTCAGTCAATATCCTTTTTCTGAACTGCAAACTTCCATGAAATAAACTCAGCTTGCTGAGCGGATGCTAGAACTCTTTTTATAATTCTGTATGGAATTACTTTGTCAGCCTGCATAGTCAGTGTCGAGGTCTCTTTCTTGGATAACCCTAGGTGCTTTTGCCGATTTGCTAGAGTCTGGTTGTTGTCACGAAGTGCTTTAAATACATTATAAGCGGATCGAATCGCACCTTGGCCATCTTTTTTAAAGCTTTCAACAACATCAGCGGAATTGGGAGTCAAAGGAATTGACACTCCACCTTGTATGAATATTTCTGATTTTGTGATTGCAACTGTTGCTGCAGAGTCTAGGCTTAACTTAATTGAAGACAGCGGTAACTCGAGGTCGTCGGACACGTCAGCACTCTCTCCACTCACAGAAAAGTTCATGAGAAGGAACACTATAAGAATACTGAAGACATCCAGCATTGGATATAAGTTCAAAGAGAATGAGTCTTTTCCACCAATATCTGCGCCTGCCATGATTACCTCAATCAGCAAAAATAACGTTACCAAGAACAATCTTGGTAACTAGAGGGGGGTTTTCAGGGTCAAAACCTGATGGCATTTTGTAGTCATCCGGAAAAGGAATTGGTTTCCGTGGTGGGCGAAGCTCTCGCATGGATTCCAGCACAAGTACCAAGTCCTCGTACTTAACTTCAGCCTGCGTGAAGACCGTTACCTTATCAAATTTTGGATCTTGCTTGCGAATTTCGTATATCTTTGCCTGTATTCTATCCAACCCCTCTTCAGTGAGAGGAACCTCGAGCTTATCCTGAACGACTGAACTGGCTGTAGTCGCTTGCTGGTAGGATACTGTTTTTTCATCAACCGTAATATTCACTGTCTTTTCAGGATTTTTGTCTAGTTCTTTTTGAGGAGGAGGCGGTTTGCTTGACAGGAACGGCACTTCAATTCTCATTTCACCGGTAGCTGAAAAAACAGCTGTGGCAAGCAAGAAAATGATGAGCACTGAGAAAAGATCGAGCATAGGCGTGACGTTGATATCAAACGCGCTCGACACTTGCTTTCTTTTTTTGAGCTTGAATCCGCTCATTGATGCCCCTTTTCGTTCACTCGCCCGAAGACTTTGAGGCAAGATTTGTGCGCCGCATCTGAAGCAATTCAATCAGCTTCGCCGCGAATTCATCTGTTGTCTCTGTCGTTTGATTGGCTTTGAACGTGAGAACGCCATGAAGAACCATGGCAACCAATGCCGTGCCCAAGCCAAATCCGGTAGCGTATAGGGCATGTGAGATACCTTCTGAGA
>JBEAPS010000022.1:0-4894 GCA_041164285.1 Pseudomonadota bacterium | reverse complement strand
ATACAGATTTTAAACGACCTCTCTCAGCGTGTTGAAACGCTTGTGGCCTGCCTTCAGTTGGTAAACCGCATAAATCTAGTAGAATGATCACTTCTGTTACCAGGCGAGCCCAGCCAAGTGCCTCGGGTGATTTGTCCTTAGCCCAAAGCTGTAGTTCCTTGTGCAAAGGCTTGGCCCTCACTGAAACGACCTGTGTAAATGCCTGGCCAATGGGAGTTTTGGGATCGTTTTGTCTCAGCAATTGAATCAGAAGAGTGAGGAATAAACTCTTTTGTCGATTTCGATATGGTATTGCATGGAAAATCCAGTCAGAGTCGCAAACTCTGATTCTGTTTTGCTTCGACAGCCAGCGCATTTCATTTGAAAATTCTGTGCAAGTTTGGTGTTGCTCAGGGAGCACGAATTGACCTTGGGTCAGTCGCCTTATGAACTCAATGTGTGATTTATCTTCTAGCGTCAGCGGCCAATCAGACAAATGTTCAGCCCAATCGACTTCGGAAGAGGCGCCTAACCAAAGACACATTAATACCAATAGTGTTCCTGAAAACCGGAAAGCATCCAGCGGTAATTTAACATCAGAAGGATAACCTGCGCTCAAAGGCAGAGGAATGCCCGTCAGCTCTTCGAGTGAGCGTTGAGCTAGTTGGGTGAATCTACTCAAAGCATGTGGCTTGAGTTTGGCGATCTCTAATAGAAATCTTTCTTTACTTACAAACTTAAGTTCGCTCACCAGCTCCTGTGCCGCATCCATAGTCGATGTCTCAATCGATAAACCCAAATTTGCAGCGAAGCGGAAAAGTCGAAAGATTCGAAGAGGGTCCTCGTAAAGTCGCTCACGCGCATTGCCTACGCAGCGAATCACATTTCGTTGAGCGTCTTCAAGCCCACCATGAAAATCGGCAATCTTGTGGCTGAGTGGATCAAAATACAAAGCGTTTATAGTGAAATCTCGTCTCTGACTATCCTCTTCCATGGTTCCGGGACCGACCTGACTGGGATGCCGTCTATCAGAGTAATCTGATTCTTTTCTGAAAGTCGCAATCTCAAAATTAAATCCACGGTGTTTCAGCAGGCCCACACCAAAAGCCTTTCCAATGGCAATGATCCCTGGGAAGACGTCTTGAATAGTCGAGAACGCCGCGTTGGTTGTAATATCGATGTCAGTTGGGATTCGCTGCGCATCAAGCACAAAATCTCGAACACACCCTCCAACCCACCAAGCTTCAAAGCCATCTGCACGCAGGGTGCGACAAATTTCTATTGCGGCACAGATGCGTGGGTTTTGCGACACTTCCTGCGAAAGATTGTGTGCTATTATTCGAACCACATTGAATTCTCCGCATGGATGAGGAGGGGCAAGATTTTGAGCAGGCAATCAAGCCTTGATGTGGACACTAACACAATTCAGCAAGGAAGTGACAAAAAGTGGCTCTTGTTGTGCGCGGCAATATTTTTAGGTGCTGTGGTCACGAGATTTTTGTACTTGGATGACAAACCCTTCCATCATGACGAAAGTCTACACGCGTATTACTCTCACAGAGTGGCGCACGGTCATCCTCATGAATATTCGGCTTTGTTGCATGGCCCAGTTCTTTACTATTTGACTGGTGCGTTCATGGCAGTTTTTGGGGCGAGTGAATTTCTTGCTCGTGCACCAGCCGCTCTTTGCAGCGTTGCCTTGGTTGTTCTCCCGCTTTTCTGGAGAGGACTCCTCGGAAAGCCGATTGCCGCAGCAGTTTCTATTCTATTTCTCCTCAGCCCTACAATGATGTATTTTGGGCGTTTTCTACGTGAAGACGCATTTAATTCATTGTGGATTGTTGCCGGATTATCGAGTTTCGTTGCATTTCTTTCAAACCAAAAGCCCCGCTACGCAATACTTGCCTCAGCTTTTCTAGCTCTTCAGTTTTGCAATAAAGAAAACTCTTACTTGCATCTATTCGTTTGGCTCATTGGATATGGTTTTTCAACGGTTTTGATGCGTAATTTTGGACAGGGTCAACCACTCGCAAGGGATATTCGGCCTTCTGAAAAAATATCCAGAGCCGATCTGATTGTACTTATTGTCAATTGTGTCGCTGTATTTTCTTTCATTTTTATACTTTTCTATTCGAGCTTTTTCAGACACTCCAAAGGAGCCATGCATGGAGTGCTTGATGGATTATATCGCGAGAGCCTCCTTTACTGGTGGGATCAAAATCAGAAGCGAAGAATAGATGGGCCGTTTGATTACCATATCCCGATTTTTCTCAATTATGAATTTGCACTTGTACCGGCGCTTATTTTTGCGTGGTTGAGAAGCGTTCGAATGGCAGTCAAAACTGAGTTGAATGGATTGGTTGGATGGGCTCTCAAAGCTTTTAAACCCATCAGGAATGTTTATGTGTTGTTTATTTTCGCATTTGCTTTATTGCTGCTCCCGCGGGTTGGGTTCAGTCCAGCTGGCTGCAATATTTCTGAGTATTGCGCTAGCGACTTTCTCAGCCAGCCTTGGGCGAGTTCATTGGGGCAGATCGGAAAGTTGCTTCACATTGCTCACACTCGACATCTCATTCAAATTATTTTGATGATTGTGTTTGGCGCTGTCGCTTTTTTTGCAAGCGTTCAGAACAGGCTCCGTGTGGATAGCTTTTTATGGTGGTGGCTTACTGCTTCAGTGGGAATCTATTCATATGTTGGGGAAAAAGTACCGTGGCTCCTGATCTACATAGTTTTGCCTGCAGCGATTGTTGCAGGAATTGAAATTGGCAGACAATGGTCGGTTTTGATTGCCCCACGCAACGAAAAGAATCAGTCATCGCGTTTAAAATTTGAATTAGGAGACGAAACTGGAAAAGTGCATTTTTCGAGAACTGTAAGTCTCGTTTTCGCTCTCAGCACTGCCAGTCTGATGTTATTTGCAACTTACAAGGCATTGAGAGCCTCATTCGTTAGGCCTTCAAGCCCGCATGAACGCCTTGTTTTTACGCAGACCACCCAGTCAATCTCAAATATCCGCAATCGTTGGGAGTTGTGGATGGCTAGAAACAATTCGTTCCCTAGAATTACAATCAGTGGCGACGCGACTTGGCCTATGTCGTGGTATGGATATGATATTAAAGGGTTAGGCTTTTCAAAGCCCAAAGACGCTGCCGAGGCTGAAACCTATGATGCCCTCTTTCTCGATAGGTCAGATCTTGACTTTGCATATAGTAGTCTGAATTCATTTGATATTTACGAGGTAGCATTGAGGCACTGGTGGGTTCCTCAACCAAATCCCAGCGGCCGTGAAATTTTGGAATATTTCTTGACGGGACGCCCTTATCCGAGGGAACTCGAAGGGAGGCCAATCGAACAAGGGATTGGAGATGCAACCGTCTTGTACCTGGAGAACCGCCGCACTGGTCGTTTTTTTTCCAAGGCAGAGCAATGCAATTGCGGTCGAATGCTGCGGGATGCGCAACTGCCGACAATGAAAGATGTTGATGTATCTGACAACTAAGGTCTCTGGAACGGAACTGAGGAGTTGAAGAATGCGCTCAAAAATGTGGATTGGAACGGCCGCTGGTCTTACTTTTTTCCTGGCTATTTTGATTGGTGCGCTTTTTCACATCAGTGACCTACTTATATTTCCTTTCAAACCCAGAGAAAAGTGGACTTCGGTTGAGACAATTGAATGTAGCCAATGGATGAAAGATTGGGCTTATGCCGACTTAAGTCAGGGTGGGCCAGGTAAGCAGAGCATAGACATCAGTTGCCAAGACTCATTGAATCTTCCTTCGCAGAGTTTCTACGTTACCAATCCGTCGAGCGAAAAAATTCACTATAAGGTTTACGATAATATACCCTCAGATAAGCGCGAATTAACAGACATCATGCCTTTGTTTTTGCATGTGCACGGTGTTGCAGGAACATACATGCACGGTGCTCGATACTTCAAAATGGCGCAGCGCTTGGGATTCCAACTTGTGGTGATGGAAATGAGCAATCATGGCTTATCGGAGCACAACTCGCTCGGAGCGAGCTATGGGTGCCGTGAGCAGTATGACGTCATAGCGGTTATTGATGCCCTGAAAATACAATTCCCAGGTCGAAAAATACTCGCTCATGGAACATCAATGGGAAGTATGGCGCTTGTAAATGCATCGGCAAAAATTATGTCGAATACAGATGAATATGAGCGAAAAATTCTCCAAGCACTTGTGCTCGAGAGTCCAATTCCATCAGTTGCAAGACTTGTTGTGAGCAGCCCAAAGAGACCAAACGTGCCTCAGTTTCTTATTGATATGGGGGTATGGCTTGCCGGAGTCAGAGCTCGTGTTGATTTCGACTCATGTCAACCAATTGATTCGGCTCCAGCTATCAATGTTCCCACTTATGTTTACAACACGGTGAATGATGACATCATTCACCATCAATATTCTACTCAAGTAGCAGACGCCATTCCCGCGCAGTTTCTGTTTCGCCGCAAAGTCTTTGAGAAAGGCGCACACTCTGCTGTTTGGAATGGTCAGCCAGAAGAGGTGGAGCAAGACATTAAAGATCTGTGGAGTGCTGCACTTCCAGTGGTTCCGGCTGTTCCTGCTAAAAGGTAAATTCTCTCATTTCTGATCCGGGGAAAACTCAATGCCAGTTCGAACATACACGCGACTCATTGCCATCGTTGGCCGACCTAACGTTGGAAAAAGTACGCTGTTCAATAAAATAGTAAAACAGCGAAAAAGCTTAGTTAATGATGAGCCAGGCGTGACGCGAGATAGAATTTTTTCCCGTGCGGAGTTTTCTGGGAGTTCATTTTATCTTTGCGATACAGGTGGGTTTGAGCCAACTGCTCAAGACAATATAAAAAAGCAATTGGTTGAACAGGCAGAGCTGGCAATCGAAGAGGCCGATGCTGTGATTTTTGTCACTGACG
>JBEAPS010000021.1:0-3141 GCA_041164285.1 Pseudomonadota bacterium | reverse complement strand
GTGAGATGCGCTGACCCAATGAATTGTCCCTTTCACCTTCCGCTTAGAACCTTCAAGCCCCGGGCGGCTGGTGTGATCGAGACTGCAGTTGAGCTGAATGACTTGTCCCCCTGAGTTTTTGACAACCTCATCACATTTGATGATCCCGATGTGACGAAGCCGCACCTCCCCACCCAGAACAAGTCGGTGGAAGCCTTTAGGTGGGTTTTCTAAAAAGTCATCCTGCTCGATAAAAATTTGATTTGAAAATCCTACTTTCCTTGAGCCCATATCAGGATTTTTTGGATGCCATGCACAGTCAATAAACTCTTCCGTGTCGGAAGAAACGTTGGTTAACACGACCTTGATCGGACGAAGAACTGCCATAGCACGCGCACATGTTTCATCGAGACTCTCGCGGACTGTTGTTTCGAAAAGTTCAATTTCAATAGTTGTGTTTTTCTTTGTGACACCGATTCGCTCTGCAAATGCGCGCACTGCCTCAGGAGGAACTCCACGCCTGCGGACGCCCGAAATGGTGGGCATACGTGGGTCATCCCAACCTTCGACATGCTGCCCTTCAACCAACTCAAGAAGCCGCCGCTTACTCATCATTGTGAATTCTAAATTCAGCCGGGCAAATTCAATTTGCTGAGGATGACAGGGTGTTTTGAGGGTGTCTAAAATCCAGTCGTACAGGGGACGATGGTCTTCAAACTCAAGTGTACAAATAGAGTGAGTTATTCCCTCAAGCATATCTGACAGACAATGCGCATAATCGTACATGGGATAAATACACCATGAATCACCCGTGCGCTGATGATGCGCTCTTCTAATGCGATATATGACTGGATCACGCATGTTGATATTCGGTGAACTCATATCAATTTTGAGGCGCAGTGTTTTTGAGTTGTCCGCAAATTCGCCATTTCTCATAGATTGGAACAAAGCGAGGTTTTCTTCGGCGCTGCGATTGCGAAAAGGACTCGGTGTCCCAGGATGGGTCAGAGTTCCCCGATGCTGGCGCATTTCTTCAGCATTCAACTCACAGACATAGGCTTTACCCATTTGAATCAACTGCACAGCATATTGATAAAACTTTTCGAAATAATCAGATGAATGAAAAAAACAATTTTTCCAATCAAACCCAAGCCAACGAATATCGCGCTCTATCGCATCAACGTAGGCCTGCTCCTCTTTGGTCGGGTTCGTGTCATCCATACGCAGATGGCAAACACCCTGATAGTCCAATGCTAAACCAAAATTCAAGCAAATGGATTTGGCATGACCCAAATGCAAAAATCCATTCGGCTCAGGGGGAAAGCGAGTGACGACCTGACCACGGTTTTTGCCGGCAGCAATGTCGTCTGTAATGATCTGGCGAATAAAGTTGCTGCTTTTGGTCGCGTTCAATTCCTGTGAGGTCATGTGTAAGCTCTTTATAAGTACATTGATTTTCTGGATCCAAATCCACCAATCCTGTTAATGTCAGTTAGGATTAGACTTTGATCAAGTCATTGGAGCTTATTTTTACTGAGTCATACGGGGCAGAAACCAGGGAGCGTCACAATGCAACAGGCGATGTTTTTTATGCTCACTCTAGTTCCAATTATCGGATTCGTGCTGGCAGATGCCCTAGGTGGGCAAAAAAGCGGGATTGTGACGGCAATTGTGTTGTCAATACTTATGTTTTTTGCAAATTGGATGCTTCTCGGACAGCTTGAACTTTTGAGTTTCATTGAACCAGTGTTTTTCATTGTCCTTGGATTTGCATCTCTGCATTTAAAAAACAGTCTGTACTTTAAGTTCCAGCCTGTCGTCGTCAACGTCCTAAGCGCCCTGCTGCTTGCCGGTTTTCAAATTGCAGGGACGCCATTGTTGGTCCGGTGGGCACCTGCCATGGACAAAGTCATGCCGCCTGAATTGCAAGGCAGGCTTAATCAACCCTTAATATTGGAGAAACTGTCCCTCATTTCGCATGGCCTTATTTATATTTTGTTAGCTCACGCGCTACTTGTCGGCTGGACTGCACTTAAAAAGAGCAATTTTACATGGGCTCTTGCGCGTGTGGCAGGCTACCCGATTTTGATTGTGAGCGTATTCGTAATGATGGCCGCGTAGCCCGACGATCGATTAGTTCGACGGCTCAATGTCAACCGCTGAGGTATCTGCAACGGCATTCTGTCCACCCTTCGGCATTCGGATGTGTGCGAGTATTCTAGAAAAATGCACACTGTGCTTCTCGAGGGAAGCCACAAGTGCGGATGCTTTAAGCTTTTCACGACTCAATTTCTGACCGAGACGCATGGGAATGTGGGGTTTGAGTGCATTCCACAGGCTTTGACACTCATGAGACCGACTGACAACCAAAACAGCCTGTGCGAACGCTCGAAAATTCAACGCAGCTAGTTCGCGCTTTCGGAGCGACTCTTTGGCAAAGCTCTGCGATGCCTGCGAGTGAATCCGGTACTCACGAATCAATGAATCCACTTTCCTCTGCAGGTGTGCTCGTGTTGGCTTGTCCCTAGATGAATTCACACTGCTCAGAGTCAGCGCAAGGCGGAGCAACTCAGCTCTATAGGAATGCGCTTTCTCGACTGCTCGTTTGAGGTTGGCCTCATCAAGCAGTGCACGCGACGGTCCGTCTCCCCGCCCAAGACCTAAGTCTGAATATTTCGATAACTCGGGGAAAATCAATTTCCCAGCCAACACTCTACAGTGCTCCCTTTCCGCAGCTTTTTTTTCCATTTCACCCAAGTACATGATGCGATGCTGGGAGCCTTCTCCCGCAGAGCCCATCACGCGATCACGCTGAGCTTGAGCAACATGAAAGCTCACGCTCAAGCCCAGTGCAGAACCGAGCTGAGAATACGCGCATAGCTTTTGTAAGAAACTTTTCAATTGCTCTCCTCTTATCGATCGCTCGCTCCCCAACCCAATTAAGAGCCACCGCTCACGAGGCTAAAACAGCAATTCCTAAGCCAATCCCCCCGAACAACAAAGATCGTGTTTTCGCTCTAAAAAAAAGCACAAACAAAGAAGGGAGATGTCTATAAATTAAACAAACGAATGAGAGTCAAAATCTCGACTCAAAAAGATTTACCGGCCCCTCGGTTGAGAGCATCTAGGTTGACGGGCCAACCCAAACACAAAAGATGTCCG
>JBEAPS010000020.1:0-5182 GCA_041164285.1 Pseudomonadota bacterium | reverse complement strand
CATCTGGCTCGGTCCGATTCGCATCGACAGCGACCAAAGTGTGCGATCATCTAAGGACATATACGATTCCTCAGGAGTAAACACACTCACGAGGACTCCCAGACGAACACCTCCCGAGGTGTCAGAAAGAACCGAGAGACCTTCGGATGCGCCGCGCAGTCTTGAAAGGCGCTCAGTCACTGCACGTCGCATTTCACTGGTCAACAAGACCGCACTCATTTCAACGCGATTTTGGAATTCCGAAAAAACTTTAATGTCTCTGTACCAACGCTTAAGAACAGGAGAGTACTGATAATCAGAGGCCGCACTCGGTGGAACACTCGCAGATTCCTTGCTGCTCACACACCCTGTCATTGCCGAGATGATTGACAGTAGGCTCGAAACCACAACAATTGGCGCGAAAACCACATTAAGTTGATGTGACACGATTGCGCCCCTTTTGCTTAGAGTCATAGAGTCGACTATCAGCAAGTTTTATCAGATCATTCACACTGAGCTGAGCGCCAACAGCACGGGTTTTCTCTATAATCTCAATGGCCGAGGCCACTCCAAGACTCACGGTGACCGGAATGTGAATCCCTTCGTAATCAATTGTCGTGAGCTCGACCGTTCGGCGAATGCGCTCGGCCAACGCAACTGAGTCTGCAAGTGCTGAGCTTGTCAGGACGCAAAACTCTTCACCACCAAACCGTGCAAATGTATCGTTTTGACCAATGATAGGCTTAATAGCTGCACAAACCTCTTTGAGAACAATGTCACCAGCATCATGTCCATACTTGTCATTGATTAACTTAAAGCGATCCAAGTCTATCATGAGAAAACTGAGCTCTGAGGCTCCGCTCCGAGCAAGTTTAAACTCCTCGTCTAATCTCTCCATAGCGTATTCACGACGAAAAACATCAAGCATTCGATCCTGAACTGCCATTCTGTATATACGATCGAACAAAAGCTGGTCGGCTGAGCCATGGGTGAAGTAGCGCAATCGGACATTTCCTACCCGCAACATATCTCCATGAACCAACTCTGCGCTTTGCATGACACGGATGTCATTTATGAAAGTATGATTCAGACTGCCAAGGTCGCTGACAATCGCTTTTGTTCCGTGAAAATCAATTCGACAATGTTCACGCGAAACACTTGGATCATCGATCCAGACTTGAACCCGATCCGCTCGACGACCGAGCAATGCACCATCAATCGACAGATTGAATTTTTTACCCGCCGCACCGCCGTCATATTGAACTAACAGAGGAGAGTTGTTTCTCGACTGACTGTTCGTCAACGACTGAGTCGATGCCGCAACAATGGTTTTATCGTCATTTTGTCTATCATCTGACATATAAATCACTTCCTGCTAACAAGAACTTTTCCATGATAACAGGAAAATATCTAAAAATTAAATAAGCGATCAGAGACCGCTCACCATCTTGACGCCAATAACATTAGGCAATTTTCGCATCCCAAAAACGAGCTCGCTATCAAGAGTTTCATCAATTCTGATGAGTGACATAGCCATCCCACCCCTTCGATTGCGAGAGAGCTCAAATTGGGCAATATTGATTTTGTTTTTTGCCAAAAAAGACCCAACATCGCCAATCACGCCCGGACGGTCATGATTCTGGAGCACAAGCATCTCGCCCTCGGGTTCAATTTCGAATAGAAAGTCGTTGATAAGACATAATCGCGGATGTTCGTTTCCAAAAAGCACACCACCGACCGACGTCTTTTCGCTTGCTGCAGAGCCATTCACGCGGATTTCGAGACCATTTCGCCGCACCGATGTATTTTCGGGTAATACAATCTCGACGCGCAAATCCAAACCACGTTTTTGCAGAAGTTTCTCGGCATTTACATAGCTAACGTACTCTTCACTGCTAGGTGAAACAAAACCCTTCACAGCAGACAACCTGAGCAGTTGTATTTCTTCTGGCTTTAAATCAGCCGCAACTTGCATGACAATTTCACGCGGATTGAAATCACAGATTTGCGCAGCCACTCTGCCAATTTTTTCAGCTAAGACAGCAAATCGGCGCGAAGCCTCAGACCCAAGCACCGAAACGTGAGGTAGGTTTACTGGAGTGTCGACAATTTCACCTCGCAGTGCTTTGAGAGTCTGACAAGCCACAGTATGACCTATACGATATTGAGCTTCGTGAGTACTTGCACCAATGTGAGGAGTTACAATGACATTTGCATGAGCAATAAGCTCTTGCATAGGGGTGGGCTCATTGTCGAACGTATCAATGCCGGCACCGGAAATATAGTCTTCATTCAACAGCTTCAAGAGTGCTTTTTCATTTATTATTCCGCCACGAGCAGCATTGAGAACAATAGCTCCGCGACGCATCTTTCGGAGCTCAATTTCACCAATCATTCCTTTGGTCTCTTTGTTAAGCGGCGTGTGAACTGTCAGAATGTCCGACAGACTCAACAGCTCTTCAAGAGTTGATATCCGCTCAACTCCGTTCCTACGAAATACTTCTTCTGAAATATAAGGATCGTATGCAAGAACCTTCATATCAAAAGAACGGCAAAACTTTGCCACCCGATGCCCCACATTGCCCAAACCGACTATTCCAATTGTCTTATCGAGCAGCTCAGTTCCTGTGAACTTATGTCTATTCCAACCGCCTTGAGAAGTGCTGAGATGGGCCTGCGGGATATGACGTATGAGAGAAAGAAGAAGACCAAGAGTCAGTTCGGCAGCAGAGTTGGTGTTTTTCCCAGGGGTATTGAGAACCAAAACACCTGCTTCCGTTGCAGCTTCGATATCAATGTTTCCATAACCCACAGCCGCCCGAGACAAAACACTCAAAAGCTGACCAGCAGAAAGCACTTCTTTGTCGACGTCAGTTTCAGAGCGCGAAATAAGTACATGAGCATCTGCCACTTCCCGCAATAGAGTTTGACGATCACAGTCAGGCAGATATGCGATTTCGATCGGCAGGTCAGGCTTGAGTTCTGCGGGCGGTTTTTCAAGCAACTCAAGAGCAACGGGATGGAGTTTGCCCGTAATTAAAATTTTTATTTTCTTCGGTCCATTTTCCGACGACGCATGACGCAACATTGAGACCTCCTGCCAAAACAACTAAGCCAACAGGGAGGGCAAGTCGGAGCGAGCTCCCCATTTTGATAGAATTTCCTCGGGCTCGCCCTGCGCTACAAGGCATCCCTGATCCATTACAAGAACTAATTCACAATCTTGTACCGTTTCCAGACGATGGGCAATGATGAGCATCGTTTTGTCTCTAAACAGAGACTTGACCGCCATCTGAATGGCCGCATCTGTTTCAAGGTCGACACTGGCTGTTGGCTCATCCATCAAAACAATTGGCGCATCAAGCAGCAAAGCTCGAGCGAAGCAAATGAGCTGACGCTGCCCAACTGATAGGTTTTGTCCCTTCTCGGCCACCTGAAAATCAAGCCCACCGCTCCACTTTTGAGCAACATCTCGTCCGAGCCGAACTGCATCGAGAACTTGCCAAAGCCTTTCATCTTCGTGATTTGCGAGCCTATCGAGGTTGTGTCGCAGAGTTCCAGCAAACAAATGAGGCTCCTGCGGGACGATTGCAAACATCATTCGCGCTTCTTCGGTCGTCATCTGCGAGAGTGAACGACCTTGAAAATAGATGTCACCTGACTCAATAGAGAGCATTTGGTAGAGAGCCTGAAACAGGGTTGATTTGCCTGCACCTGTTCGACCGATGACACCAACACGAGAACCTGCCGGAATTGTGACCGAGACACTTTTAAGAACTAGAGGCAGAGACTGACGGTAGCGGGCAGAGAGTTGCTCAAATACAAGACCACTCCTCTTAATTAGTCCCAAATTGTCTGAATCATCAGTTGCAAAACTTCTGAAATCCTCGGTTGGCTTTTGATCGATCGATCGTTTTCGTAAATCATCCTCACTCGGCAAACCTCGATATTCGAGAATTCGCTCAAAAGAAACCATCGTCGAGTCGATCATCGAGAATGTTCTTGTCAGCCACTGCATCGTTCCATCAAGACCAATTGAGAGGCTCATCAGAAAACCAGCAACTCCTGGGCCCATTTTACCACCTACCAACGCAGCAATAACAAACAACGTAACAATGAGACCAAAAAGCTCAGATGTGATCTTGAGTCTCACGTTGAGCCAACGTGTCAAACGGTTTTGGGTCATGAACGCAAACGCATATTTATCCTGAAGATAGCGCAACCTCGATTGAAATTCCTCAGAACGACCATAGGCTCGAATTGTTTGGAGGCCGGATACACACTCAGTGAAAACGGACCAAATGGGAGTTTCAAGAACTTTGGCAAGTCGCTGCACCTCACGACTTGCTGGCCTGAAAAGTGCCTGTGTGCGGATATATACCAAGGCACAAGGGACAGTAGAGACGCTGGCCAACGGTGCTTGAAATGCAACTAGAATGAAGATCCATACAATTTCAGCGATGCATCCAAAAACATCGTTCACATAGTTCGGAATATCAATCAGAAGGCTAGAGTAGTCGCCGCTGAAACGTCGAACAATTCTGCCCGTTGGATTCTGATCAAAAAAACTAACTGGGACTTTTGACAGACTGTCAACAACATCATCGTGCATCGTTCGTCCACCGCGCGCAAAAAAGGCGGTGACAAAAGTCCAAGTCATTGCACGAAACACGATAGCCACAACCACGAAGAAAAAAAGCGTCGCAAGGCTACGCTGAGGACTAGCGAAAGTAAAATACTCTCGCACTGGCCGTTCTAACGCAGTTCCCGCAGCACACATTTGACCTGAGCAACCTTCAACCCAAAGCGAAACCAACCATCGAAAGCCGTTGGCAAAAAAGTTTTCAGCTACAATCAAAATGAGCAACAGAGGCCCCATGATTGCAATAGAGCGCATAGATGCTAGATAACGGCCGTAGAAACTAAGTCCCATGCCTCCCTGAGCGACTTCCTCACGAGCAATAAAAGCCGTCATCGAGTCACCTCGTTGGAACTAGCGACACTGGGCTTCTTCTGTCTCAGTGCTGAAACAATCGCACTCAGCCGGCTCTGATTGCTACTCAACAACTGAGCAGGAACACCCTGCTCCACCAGCTCGCCTTCATCAAGAACCAGCACCTGATGCGCCTTTCGAATGTGAGTCAACCGATGCGTAGCCCAGACGATCGTCGTGTTGCTTTGCCACTCGCTCAAAAACAAACGG
>JBEAPS010000019.1:0-6210 GCA_041164285.1 Pseudomonadota bacterium | reverse complement strand
TATCGATTTATAAAAATTATCAACTTCCATTATTAAGGATTTGGGCGATGATAACAGTGTGAGAGGGGAGGGCCCTCTTGCAGACTTTTTTTTTGAGGTGAACTATGAATCTTATCAACAGCAAAATTCCTGATTTCTCTGTGCAGTCATACGTCAACGACTCTTTTAAAACTATTACCCAGAATGACATCAAGGGTAAGTGGGCAGTCTTCTTTTTCTATCCGGCCGATTTTACATTTGTGTGTCCGACTGAACTTGGCGACATGGCGGACAATTATGACAAACTGAAGGCAATGGGTGTGGAAGTGTATTCTGTGAGTACAGACACTCACTTTACGCACAAGGCATGGCACGATGCATCCGAGACGATCAAAAAAATTCAGTTTCCGATGCTCGCCGATCCAACTGGTCTCCTGACCCGTGCTTTTGGCGTTCATATTGAATCGGAAGGACTCGCAAATCGTGGCACCTTTGTTGTGAACCCTGAAGGACTCATCAAAATTGCAGAAGTTCACGACAACGGAATTGGCAGGAACGCTGAAGAGTTGATTCGCAAGGTTCAAGCCGCTCAATTCGTAGCCACACACAGTGGAGAGGTTTGCCCAGCAAAATGGAAGCCAGGGCAGGAAACTCTCAAGCCCGGTCTCAATCTCGTAGGGAAAATCTGATTCAGTTTTGCTGAGTCAGATCTCTCACTTGTTTTTGGTTGGTTCAATTTTACTAGGAGGTGGGTATGTTAGACAATGACCTTAAAATGCAACTCAGAGAACTGTTTAGAAAATTGAACTGGCCCATTGAGATTCGGCTATTTAAAACGAACCATTCAGTGGCGAGTGAGCTTGATCAGTTTCTCAGCGAAGTCGTTTCATGCTCCGATCAACTCAGTTTGACTCGATTGAATGATACGGCACCTGCGCCATATTTTCAGCTCTGGAGTCAGTCGAAGTTCACCGGTGTAGCTTTCACCGGAATCCCGAGTGGACATGAGTTCAGTTCGTTTATCCTTGCTCTTCTGAACGCCACGGAGGCGGGTCAGCTTCCTGACAAAAGGCTGCGTTCTCGGATGGAACTGTTGAAAAGAGAAGTTGAGGTGCGAACGTTTGTTTCACTCAGCTGTGAAAATTGTCCGGACGTCGTTCAGGCACTCAATCAGGTAGCTCTTTTTGGCCGACGAATTAAGCACACAATGGTTGAAGGAAGTGTCGTTGAGGATGAGTTGAGCAGACTCAATATTCAGGGTGTGCCCGCTGTCTTCGTTGGAGACAAACTTATTCACAGTGGACGCGGTGGTATGATTGAGCTTCTTGAAAAGCTCGAGAATGAGTTGGGTTCGGAAACATCGGTGAGTTCTTTTCCAGAAAGTTTAGGGACATTTGATGTGGCTGTTTTGGGCGGAGGTCCTGCTGGCGTCTCAGCTGCTATTTATTCTGCGCGCAAAGGTCTCAGAACAGCCCTGATCGCGGAGAAAATTGGGGGTCAAGTCAATGAGACAAAGGGAATCGAAAATCTGATTTCTGTGATTTACACAGACGGTCCCAAACTTTCTGCTGGGCTTGCGGAGCACATACGTAGCTATCCTGTTTCCATTTTCGAACAGAGAAAAATTAAAAAGTTGACCAGTGGCGAGAAAAAGTCACTTCTCCTCGACAGTGGAGAGACTCTCGACGCGGACCAGATCATTGTAGCAACGGGTGCAAAGTGGCGAACTCTTGATGTTCCGGGTGAAGTTGAATATCTGGGCCGTGGGGTTGCATACTGCCCGCACTGTGATGGTCCCTTTTTCAAGGAAAAAGCTGTCGCTGTCATTGGAGGTGGTAACTCTGGGGTTGAAGCTGCGATCGATCTTGCAGGAATTTGCTCGAGTGTCACCGTTGTTGAGTTTGCCGAAAGTTTAAAGGCAGACCAAGTTCTTCTGGATAAGCTTAACTCTCTTAAGAACGTCAGTGTTTTGAAGTCCAGCAAAACTACTCGCGTGTTGGGAAACGGGTCTAAGGTGATTGCTCTTGAGCTAGAAGATAGGAATTCACATGAACTCCGTACAATAGCGGTTGATGGCGTGTTTGTTCAAATTGGTCTTATTCCTAATAGCGAGTGCGTGAAGGGCGCGGTTGAATTGAGTAGTTCGGGAGAAATTGAAGTTGACCACAAAGGGCGAACGAGTTTGAAGGGTGTTTATGCTGCTGGCGATGTTACAACGACTCCCTATAAGCAGATCATTATTGCAATGGGCGAGGGCGCCAAGGTAGCCCTCAGCGCCTTTGAGGATCGAACTCGATCTTTTTAAGTGTGGCGCGCCGTCAGCCGGCTTTGTCGAGGTCAGATGGTTTTCGTTCTCCACCTGAACGCTTGCCTTCGCGGTATGCTCCAAGTGATTCAGCCCCGCCTGCACCCGCGGCTTGCGGTTTGCGGGTTGCATAATACGATGCGACGAGTGCAGTGACACCATGTAACCAAATATTGTGGCTGTAGAGTGGGACAAGCCCGAAAAAAGTCCTCGCGAAAGGCAAAATTCCGAGTATCGCCATCACGCCGTATATGCCGGCACACCATCGGGTATATGACTTAGAAGACTCTGTTGTGGTGAATGCATAGAGGCCAATGATACCCATGATTGCATGGACAATGTTGAGTAACGAGTTCACGGGAAAAATGGCAAACAATTGTCCGAATGCAGAAGTCACGTTCATGCTGGGCGCATTTGCCGCCGGTTCAGAAACCAAAAAAGGTACAAATCCAAAAATGCCAAGAAGTAAATAAATCCCACCGACCCACGCTGAAAAGTATTTCAATTGCATGTTCCGTTTCCTTTCATGGTTGCTGACTGAATTGCCCAGAGAAGGAAAATGAAAGCCTAGCGTGAAGGTATCCTGCGCAATGAGAAACTTCATTTGGCAAATCACACAAGACACAAAGAATGCGTAAAACTCAGACACGTATTGTCAGGTAGAAGGAATTCTTTTTTTTCGGACGTACATTGTTTTAGTCACATGGGCGATGATTTCGCCCTGTTCGTCGTTAATATCGACAGGCAAGTCGAAGACGTATTTGTCACCCTTTTCGGTGTGCCCTCTGACCGACTCTATGATGTCGGGGCTGAGATTGAACTCTGCGGTCAACCGACTGCGTCCTGGCTTGAGAAAGTGAATCTTGGCTGCCTTGTCCCAAACAATATAGTCTTTCCCCAAAATATTCATCAGCATCAACATGTAAAAAGGATCAACCATGGCATAAATGCTGCCGCCAAATTGTGTACCTACATAATTTGTGTTGAACCAGCTTCTGCGCAATTCGACCTTTAAGTATTTAAAGTCTTGGTGTACTTCAGCCACCCTGATCCCAGCTCCAAAAAAGGGTGGCCACAGATTGACGATGTGTCTCATGAGCCAGAATGGGATTTTTTCTGAATAGCGTCTGAATAGGTGAGCAGCCATCGGATGTGCTTCTTTCAATAGTGTAGATAACAGCATGAGAGCATGGTCACATCCTACACTCAAGTGTAATGTTAAATGTAATAAATTTAGGCTTTTAGATAAAAGTGAGTCGCTGATTGAGGGGAAAACGCTTAGATTAGCTCTTTAAGTAGGCAAAACAATATAGAGATGCTGACCTTCGGTCTTGAATAGTGCTAACTTTGGTAAATCCGTTTTTTTGAAAAAGATGGATCTATCTGCAAGACAGGAGTTCATGAGTTTGTCTAATTTACAAGCAAATGACCTCGATGGTGAATCTCATCATCCGAAGTCTAGTTTTCATACTTTAATGATCGGCGCCATTGGTGTTGTGTTCGGAGATATCGGTACTTCACCTCTCTATGCAATACGTGAAACCTTTCATGGCGGTGAGGGGTACGCTGTCAATCCGGTCAATATCTTAGGAGCACTATCGCTTATCTTTTGGTCGCTGATGCTCATCATCAGTTTGAAATACGTTTTGCTCATTCTCCGTGCCGACAACAAAGGCGAAGGTGGCATTCTTGCGCTCGAGACACTTGCGCGTAAAGACGGTCGCATTTCAAACTTCCGTCTCTCGCAGTTTATCATGTTTGTGGGAGTCTTCGGTTCGACGCTGCTCTATGGTGACGGTATCATTACGCCTGCTATCTCAGTGTTGTCTGCTCTAGAAGGCTTGAAAGTGGCAACGCCGGTTTTCGAACCTTACGTGCCGCTTATTACGATTGTGGTGTTGACGCTGCTCTTCTCGGTTCAAAAATATGGGACCGATCGCATTGGCGCTGTGTTTGGACCGATCACAACTCTCTGGTTTTTGGCTTTGGGTGTGCTCGGAATCGTTCAGATTTTTCAGTTTCCAGACATTCTTGTTGCAATGAACCCTGTTTTTGCCGTGCGGTTCTTTCTCGAAAACGGATGGCACGGCTATGCCATTTTGGGAACCATTTTCCTCACGGTTACAGGAGGTGAAGCTCTCTATGCCGACATGGGGCACTTCGGGCGCTCGCCCATTCGGGTGGGCTGGTTCTCACTTGTTTTGCCATGTTTGTTGCTCAACTATTTTGGTCAAGGAGCACTTATTCTGCAAGACCCTTCTGCAGTTGAAAACCCTTTCTACAGAATGGTTCCTTCGTGGGGACTTTACCCCATGGTCGCATTGGCAACTATGGCTACTGTGATTGCATCGCAAGCTCTCATTTCGGGCGTCTTTTCTCTCACAAAACAGGCCATTCAACTTGGATATTTTCCACGTATGGGAATTGTCCAAACTTCTGAGAAAGCCATAGGCCAGATCTATGTGCCCTTTGTCAATTGGGCACTCTTCATTGGTGCGGTTTGGCTTGTCATTGAGTTTCGTGAGTCGTCTGCTATTGCCTCGGCCTACGGCATCGCAGTGTCACTCACTATGCTTGTCACAACCTTCTTGGCACTCGTGGTGGCACGCTATGCGTGGAAGTGGTCGTTGCTCACAATCGCTCTTGTGATTGGTCCATTCATCCTCATTGACCTCGCCTTTTTCGGCTCTAATGCTCTCAAAATTGTCAACGGTGGATGGATTCCGCTCGTGATAGCGGTTGGTATCTATCTCATTATGGCAACATGGATGCGTGGTCGAAAATTACTTGCAGCAGGTTTACTCGAGCACACCATGCCATTTGAAAAACTCATCGAAGAGTTCAACTCCGACAGATATTCTCGGGTGCCTGGAACTGCAATTTATATGTCTGGTCGCCCGGGCAGCTGTCCGCTCGCTTTGAGCCACAACGTTAAGCACAATAAAGTGATTCACGAGCGCGTGATCTTGATTTCGTTCGTGACGCTGGAAATTCCCCATGTGCCTTTCGGAAAGAGAGTGAGTTACGAAGAGCTTGCCAAAGGATTACTACGCGTGTCGGTTTCGATTGGTTTTACAGACGATCCCGATTTTGAAAATGTGGTGCATCTGGCAAGAGCCAAAGGCCTCGATATCATTCCGAACGAAACAACATTCTTTCTGGGTCGCGAAATCGTTCTTGCGACGCCGAAAAAAGGTATGGCCATGTGGCGTGAGCAGTTGTTTGCGTTCTTAGGGCGCAATGCTCAGTCGCCCGTGAGCTTCTATAAGCTGCCTGCAAAGCAGGTCATGGAAGTGGGCATTCAGGTCGAGATTTGATTACGGAGCAGGGAGATATAAAGCATCGCTCGTATCTAGGGTTGTGTCGGTTTGTGCGGCTGTGCCGGTTGGCGCTTTCAGCGGCTCGACAACATTGAAAAATGTCATTGCCGGCTCTCCAGAAATTGTTGTTCTATTGATTCCGAGCTGTCCTTCAGCATTTCTACCCCAGCAGCGCAGATTACCTGCTGCACCACTGGTTACGCACACATGACCACCCCCCAAACTCAACTGAGTCGGTTTATCGATTTCTTTAATTATTTGCGCTCTTCCAGCGGGAATTGGGAGATTTTCTGACACAATAAATTGTCCACCAGAGTTCTTGCCCCAGCATATTGGCATGCCGGCTTTCACCGCACAGACGTTGCCATTGGATGCATGGATTGAGGTGGAGCCTTGGACTTGTTCAGATAAAGGATGATATTGGACTTGGTTTAAATATCCTTCTTTTCCGAACGCGAGCGACCACGCCTCCAAAACTCCGGCAGTGGTAGCTGCATAAAAAACTTCGCCATCCGAAACAAGGTGAAAAGTTCCAGCCTCTCCAACCTTAGTCCTAATTTGAACCGAATAGTCAGGCACCGAAATATAGATACATTCAATTTGTGT
>JBEAPS010000018.1:0-3140 GCA_041164285.1 Pseudomonadota bacterium | reverse complement strand
TGTGTCAATTCTTTTTTGTACACGAAAATTATTGAACGAGTAATGTTTAGTACTATTTTTCCCTAATTTTAGGAACTTATTCTATAAAAGTAAGCCGACCGTTTTCATTTGAAGATGTCCGGAGGTATGGGAGAATGATTTCCTGAGTTCGTTGGCCGGCTCTTTTGCCAGAGCTGGCCAACGAACTCAGGCTCGCCATGAGCAAGTGTAATTTACCACGCTCTTTTGAACCGATTTTTTCACACTCCTTTGAAGTATTTTCATTGTTAGAATAGCGCGGTGTTGAATGTTCCTTGTGCAAAGAAGTGATGCTCAGAATCTTTTGAGCATCTCTTCTTCCGAGGGTATTTTTTCTTGGTCAAGGATGCAGGGTGGTTCTTTGCTTGCAGGGTCGGGCTCGTTTGTGGAATGAAGGTAGAGCATCAGCTTTGTCAGCAGGGCGTCGAGCTCATACAACTCGCTCTTTGACAGTGTTTCATAGTGTTCTTTCATGAACGTGTGAACCTCAGATGGTTTCAGATTGCGCGAGACGCACGTGGTCAGGGGTGACGACTTGTTGTTTTGCCAACACAGCTGCAACCAGAGAACCGCGTGCGAGGTTGTTGATGCCGCGTAATATGCCGCCGGAACCTTGGAAGATGGCTGTGATGGCTGCCGGATCGAAGACGTTGTGTCTGGCTTTGGCAACCTGCAGATGATGGCTGTTGTATTCTTCTGTGCTGCCCGATTTGAGCGGCTGAAGGTGATGGCGGGCAAGTACCCGAGAAGCAAGCGGCGCGCTGGTGCGCGCCTGCAACTTGTCGACGAGGTTGTTTTGCCCGCAGAGCACGATGCTCATCATGTTTCTTGAATCAAGTGCGAACTGGTTCACAGTGTGCAATTCTTCAAGAACATCGTAGCGCAGAAGATTTGCTTCATCGATGCACAGCAGCACCTGTTGTTTACGCTGGGAGACCAGCTCTTCAATGGTTGTTTTCACCATTCTTGTGAGCTGTGCTTTTCGATGACCGCTTGGGTTGAGTCCCAGCTCCCAGGCGATTTGTGAGTAGAGTTCCGTAATGGATCCCGTGTTGGCAATGATGTTGAGAACAAGAGTCTGGCTCGGGTGAAAGTCGTTGACACTCGCACGCAGGGTTGTGCTTTTGCCAAGGCCCACTTCGCCTGTGAGAAGACAGACGCCACCGTTTTTGAGGGCAAACTGTATGCGTTCTTTTGCACCACGCAATCCGGGTAAATCCATAAGATCTTTGATCTGAAGGTCGGTTCTGAAGGGCTCGTGGATCATCCCGAAGAACTCTTTGTAATTCATGGATGTGCCTCGCGACCTTGAACACCGAAGAGTTGCCCTCCGGAGCAATCATTCATCATGGTTTCTACAAGCAATTCTGGCTCAGTTTTCTTTTTTAGCGTGAGTGCGATTTGCCGGCCCACCCGCGCATTGACGTGCACATCCACAGCCTTTGCAAAGCCATGCGAATAGTTTTGAAAGAAGACTTCCACGAGTTGCGGGTTGTCTGCGTCATAGCGGAGGTCAACCTTTTTTCCGATAAGGCCCTGTGGAACTTCGAAGAGGTGGCTATTAAGCTGAACCGTGCGGTCACGGCGAACAAGCCGTGTTTCACACTCTCTGAAGTGGTCAACAAGATTTGCAGGTGCGGGGCGGATGCTGCTCATATCGGCCGTGAACTTTTCCAAGGGTGTTGTGCCCAAGGATGAGTGGATGCGGTTGTGATATTCATCGAGCCAACTGCTGAACTCTTCATTGAGTTTGGCCGGCGTGAAGACAGTATTTTCATGCAGCTTGAGGAATGATTCGCGCACTGTGCGAAAGAATCTTTCTATTTTGCCTCGCCCTTGCGGGATGTACGGCCTTGAGTGAACATGCGAAACGGTTTTTCAAGAAGTCGATTCATTTGTCTGGGATGCCTGAGAAGGTAACAATCGACATAAGTGGCGCGAATAAGGCAGCAGCAGGCTCGGACTTCCTGAGGTCTTGCTTTCGATCGAGCCGGTGTCTGCCGAACAGCTCAGGAAGATCTGGACTAACGGACTCACGTTGCCTCTCGAAAATGTGAATCCGAAAAACCTCTGAGTGGTTTTCTGTCGAATCAGTAGAAGAGCAAGCATGGTCAAAGAAGATATCCAATGGCAACAATATTCAAGATTCGGCATGCAGAGATTTTTTAAGATGCTCTGAAAGCTTTGCTCGGGCGTTTGTCTGAACCTTCTTCCTAAAAAATGGGAAAAATCCTAAGATAAATCCGATAGGCCCAATTGCCTGAGTGGCCCAACGCGAGAATGAAAAAGTATCAACTTGACGCGTGATTTTACCAGAAACAATCTCCATAAGCGTTGACACCCTGTTTTCAACCCGACGATTTCTAGGTCCAAAAGAATAAGTTGCAGTCCATTCTACTTGCACATGCGTATCACTGGCATCGACAATCTGATAGCTCAATCGGAAATCTTTTGCACTGCTGCAAAGCATCTCCCACATCCCCCGCACCTCGAACTCTGAGAGCTCCATGAAGATGGGATCTGAAAATGTTGCTCCTTCAGCATAGTGGACATTCATTCCGGCGGAATCACTTTTGGAAAAGGCATGATAGAAACTATTTGCAATCGAATAACCTAGATTCATAAAATTCCCCCTCCATAGTCTTTACCACACTAAACGGGGTTCTGTCGCACATTCAGCCCGACTGGGCTGAATGTGCGACAGAACCTTTATTTCAAAATAGCTTGCGGAAGGCTCTCAAGAGCAGAGTGCAGCTCAGGCCCATCCGGTGGTTGAGCGACAACGGCCCGCAGTACACAAGTCGGCAAATGGTCGAATTCGGACGAGAGCTGTGCTTTGAGGTCTGTACTCTGCGTTCTTACTGTCCAGAATCTATGCAGAGCTGTAAATGGCATAGACGGTGTCAATATGCTCTTGATTATGGAGTTCTGGCAGATTCGATTCCTCCTTGATGGTGCTACATCAGTGGCTACCTGGTCCCTGGACGCCTTTGAGCCGCATTTGATGAGCTGCTGCCACTTGTGCCCGTGAGACAGTTCGTCATCACATTTCCGGTTCAATTGCGACTGTGGATGGCGCGTTCAAAATCACTCTGCGCAAAAGTTTGCGAGAAAGTGTGTGC
>JBEAPS010000017.1:0-4968 GCA_041164285.1 Pseudomonadota bacterium | reverse complement strand
GAGAGACTAAAGTCCGTTTGGAAAGCTCTTTGTGTCGATAAGTCCGCTTTCACGTATGCCCGAAAGCGCAGTGCTGTATGCGTTATTTACCTTCAGAAAATAATCGAGTCTTGCGCGTGTGTCTTGTTCAAACGAGTCACTGGGTTCTTCTGTTTGAAAGAGCTTTTCTACATTTCTCAAAACCATGTGATCAGGGATGTAGCAAATACGCGTGTTTTTGTAGCCGCTCATTCGCAATTCGCTGATTGGGTAATTTCCCGACCGTCCTGCGCTCACGCCGACAATCAGTGCAGGCTTATGAGCTAATTCCTGATTGCTGCAAAGTAAGAATATGTTTTTTAGGGCTGGGGGAACCATTCCACCATACTCGGGAGCAACAACAATAAATGCATCACATGAACTCAGCTCTTTTGAGTACGGTCCCCACGTGCTTTTCCATTGTTCGTCGCCAGTCCACAAGCCTTCATCCCAAAGCGGAAGGCGTGCCGTCGCCAGTTCTAGAGTATAGATCTCATCAGTGAGTGCTAATGCAGTCAGTCGATTCTTAATCCACTGGGCAACGCGTTTTGACTGAGAATTAACCCTGTGACTTCCTACAATGATTCCAGTTTTCATTTTGACCCCATCCCGATACTCGCAGACGTCTGAATTTTGGCATGTGAACTCTAGCGTTAGCTGTCTAGGCCAGAAGATTTACTGTAATTTAAGAAGTTTTGAAAGAAACACAACTCTAATTACTGGAGGTTTCACTGTGATTAAAACGAACACAGCCACTTTTGTAGCTCTGACACTCGTTGTGATTGCTTGTAAACCACGCACTTTCAATTCGGCAACGGTTCAGTCTCTCAATCCGGCAGACTTTCAAAAACAATTCGAATCAACCAAATTTTCTGAGTGTGTAGATGCGCAAGGAAAGAGCGCAGGCAGCATGAATTTTGTCTGGCGCGTCAAGAAGTCGGATGGACAGACAGTCATTCCATATATTCTTGGTTTTTCTGGAAACCTAATTTCAGTCAGTGGACAAAAAATTGAATTCAGGAGCGTTTCCACTATTGATGAGCCAAGGTATCGGACGCCTACCTTGAGAAATGGTGAGTCGTTTCCGGTTCCTCAATACTTTGCAGCATCGCTCCAGTTCCCTTCAGACGAGCTCAATGCAGGCTGGGGCTATTTCCGTGTGAACGGTGCCGATCAAAAAATCGATGAAGTCTATGGTGGGACATTGGTCATTCCAAAATATGCAGATGGTCCAAAGTTTGAACGACGATATTTTATAGTTGGATCTGATGGTCAATCTCATGAATTCAACTGCGCACCGATTTCAGCGGATGTGAAGGCACGCATGAAAACCTACCTTGTCAACGATGGCTCTCACGGTTTTCGAGGTGGACGAGGAACTGTTGTCGTTGGGGAAGGTTCCTCAAAGACCGACACAGACGATTCAACTTTGAACTCTGGGCTAGACCTACGGCCGGAGAAGCGTACTCCTAGCTATGACGTTCAATTTCGGCATGAACGCATCTATGAATGCGGTAAAAATGGCGCAATTGATGTCATCTGGCGCCGGGCTGAGTCAAATGGTCAGGCACTGCCGGCACAGTCGCAGTACATTCTTGGTTTGGCTGCTCAGTTGAGTGATGAGGAGAGCCGTTCAATTAGATTCAGTAGCGTGACTATCGACAGTGCGCCTGCATTTTCAGCTGGCTCTGAACCATCTCCAAAGAGCTATTTGCGACCCATGTTTGAGTTTGATGCGAGCGAGGTGCAGCAGGGTCTCGCCTATCATTCAATCATCCCCGGTCTTGAGGGGCGCTCCTTGGCCTCAGGCGGTACGCTATGGATTCCGTATGACGGATCGGGTACGAGTGTCTCGGTGGCAATTGCGCTCGGGCGGACTGTGCGTGGTTCAGCCTTTCAAGTCATCGCCGATTGCACTCCGAAAAGCCAAAGTATCAATCGTATGCTGACCTCTTGTGTTGGAAGAGCAAGTGTGGACAGTTCCGGAACATGTCAGTTTTGAGCCAACTTTGTGAATTGAAAGGTGCTGTCGTTGATAGTGCCCCCGTCAAAGGGTATCTTACGAGCTCTATGAATCTTGAAGAGTTAGAGACTAGTTCATTGCCAACAAGTTCATCCGAAGGGCAGCGTCACACTTTGGTTACCTTTAACGTTATCGATCTCAAAAACAGAGAGGACAGGCTCGAGTCCATTCACAAAGAATTCATTCAGCCTTTTTACACTCAGGGCAGGAAATGTGACTTTGTAGGGTCGAGAGATGTGAAATTATCTGCTCGGAGTTGGACGCATAGCGATGCGGAATCAACCCTTCTACTCATTGGTGGACGTAATGAGTCTCACGCGAAGTATGCCGAAGTGGCTTACGACTTTTTTTCACGAGGATTCGACGTTTGGACCTATGACCACCGAGGTCAAGGGTTTTCTCAGCGTGAGCTCGAGAACACTCAGATTGGATGGGTTGAGAGTTTTCAAAACTATGTGAACGACCTCGATATTTTTTACAACCGCATTGTCGCTTCACAAAAGAAAAAGAATTTTTACATCATCGCGCACTCTATGGGAGCTGCTGTCACAGCTCTGTGGTTGGCTCAAAGTCAACTGAAACCGACTGCTGTCATGTTGACCGCGCCGATGATTGATCTCATTTTGAAACCATATCCTCGCTTCGTTGTTGCTGCCATGGTGGCTGCGGGGCTTCGGTCGGGGCGTGACAAACAATATGTTCCGGGAAGCCAGGATTTTCAATTTTCCGATTATGGCTTCGATTTGACAAACAGCACGGCGCGTCGCAACTGGAATAGAAATTTGTTTGCCGTGTATCCGGCGCTGCGCTTGGGTGGACCCAGTTTCCAATGGCTGCATGAGGCTCTGCAGGTTCCCAGACGCCTGCGTACCGTTCAATTCCCTGATTCAGTGAATTGTCCGATTTTAGTTTTTCAAGCTGGCTCGGATCAGGTTGTTAAACCCAATGCTCAGATACACCTTCGATCAAAGAATCCTCACTTTGTGATGGCCTACGAACCGCACGGGCAGCATGAGCTGCTGCAGGAGCAGGACGACATTCGTGCGCGGGTCATCAATAAAACGCTCCACTTTTTTGAACAAGCAGCAAAACTCGGGGAGACGGTGTGAATACTGTCTGGTTGAATACGTTGACGGAGTATCCGATTGCTCACCGCGGCTACTTTGATAACAAGGGACCACATCCTGAGAATTCTTTGGGCGCGATCCTTGATGCTGTAGAGCAAGGATTTGCTTGCGAAATGGATGTGATGCTCAGTGCTGATGGAGAAGTGGTTGTTTTTCACGACGACTCTCTATTACGAATGTGTGGCGTTGATCAGCAAGTGTCTCAAATGAAAGTTGAAGAGCTCTGTTCATTTAAGTTGCTCAACTCACTAGAAACAATACCGACGTTTTCTGCTGTATTAGGAAAGGTTGCAGGCAGGCGACCTATAATTGTCGAGCTCAAGTCTTTTTCATCTTCTGGCTTTCAAAAGGACGGCAAACTCGAACAGGCAGTCGTTGATGCGCTTTCAAGCTATCAAGGTCCAATTGCGCTCAAAAGCTTCAATCCATTGACTGTGATGGAATTGTTGCGCCTGAGAGGCGTTGATGCGCATTGGCCAGTCGGATTGATCTCCTGTGATCACAGTAAAGATGCCGATTTTAAATTTCTTTCTGATTATGAAATGAGTGAACTAGCGCAGCTTAAGTCCGAAGCTGCGGTGCTATGTGACTTCTATAGTTATAATATCAAAGACTTAAGCGAGAACCTCTCCCGTCAAATGCGCTCACGCGTGCCTGTCATGGTCTGGACTGTGCGCACTGCAGATCAATTTGAGAAAGCGCGTCGACTGGCCGACAATGTGGTCTTTGAGTGGCGTGGCGTAAAGCCAATAAGGTTCGGGATTTAGGTTTTTCCTCCAACGGAAGCTTACTGTGCGTTTGGCTGCGATAAACTGACCGACCGGTCACTCTTTTGGCCGGTTAATCAATGAAATAATTCATATTCTATGCATTTTTCTGTTGGAAAAACTTTAAAATGCCACTACCGATTTTATCATCCAAGACAGTCGCGTTTTATGGCTGCATTAATTTTCTTAAGTACGGTTTGAGGGCATAAATGAATATTTCATCCACTTTTGTAATTGGACTTTGTGTGTTGGCGGTGGGTTGTTCAGATGGAGTTCATCAGCTCGACGCCCAATTGGCTTCACAAGTGACACAGAATATTCAATTTACGGCACAATCGCAGCCTGTCGCTCTGGTGGTTGAATCTGGAGCTTGTGCGACTCATCTTCCACGAACCAGTTTGACCTCAGACTATTGTTTCAATCCCGTGGCTGCAGTCAATTTGAATATTATTTCAATTGGCGCAAGCTCACCTGCATTTTGTGTGGCCACTCATCTCGCGGGTATGGCTTCCGAGGCAGCTTTATTGGTGGTCGACTCTAACGGTCAGTATGTCTCTGAAGCGAGCGGCCGAGGGAACACTCAGGTCGTTGACACGTTCTCCAAGGCTGGCCGTTACACGTTTTACGTTGGCTTTCCTTCATCGGCAGCTGGGCAAAAGGCAACTCTCCGTATTGCAGCACTCAACAGCCTTGCAATGCGTTCGCCTGCGTGCTCCTTGCAGTGAAGTGAGTCAAAAACAGCCCGGGCCTGAGCTACCAAAGCTTGTATCGTTCACGCGCACGGAAACTGTTTTCGATGCATCGGAGTTGTTCGGTTGAACTACACTTGGAGCTAACGGCTCATCGTCGTAGGAAATTTCGGGTAAATCCAAAATCGCCGACCCTCCAGAGGTTCCTTCGCCATTGACAGTGTTGAGAACCATCAACGGAATAACTCCGTGCAGTGTGATGAGAGTGCCACTGTCAGTTGGTTGGAATTTTACGATCTCCGACTGTCGTGGGAAAGCAACTCTGAGTGTTCCATTTTTTGTAA
>JBEAPS010000016.1:0-3812 GCA_041164285.1 Pseudomonadota bacterium | reverse complement strand
AGGTCAGCGCCAATTGCTGCAGCCATAGGTTCTTCAATGAGGAACACGGAAGCACATCCTGCACTCTCTGCAGACTCGCGCACAGCTCGTTTCTCAACCTCTGTAATTCCATAGGGAATACAGATGACAGCACGAGGCCGAACGAGAGAGCGGTGGTTGTGAGCAACTCCAATGAAGTAGCTGAGCATTTTTTCGGTCAGTTCGAAGTCGGCAATAACGCCGTCTTTCATGGGGCGAACCGCCTCAATGGTGCCGGGAGTTCGGCCGAGCATCTCTTTGGCAGCTCTGCCGACAGCTTTCACGGTGCGCAGGCCTCTGCTGTCTCGCTGAACCGCAACAACGGATGGCTCGTTTGCGACAATTCCTTTGCCTTTGACGTATACAAGTGTGTTTGCAGTCCCTAAGTCGATAGCGAGATCATGGGACAACAGCCGAAGAAACCAATCGAACATCCACCCCTCCGAAGGCAATGGTGTATTTATGTTAATTGCGAAAGCTCAACCGTTGTAGCACGAAACCTTGGGGAAAGTACAAGAATTGAGGCATCAATATAGCGTATATTTGAAACCCACGAATTGAATCCGTTTTCTGACGACCAAAGGGTCGTTTTTGATTCGCTCGGGAACAGGCTGAAACGGGAACATCGCGCGAAAAACATCGATAACCAGTTCATCGACCGCAGAAAAATCACGGTAAGGTTCGCGCTTTGCAGTGACATTCACGATTTTTCTTAGCGATCCGTCACGGTTAATTACAACATCATACTCGATGAATTCGCCTAATTTTCCATCAAACTGTGCGGTCGGGGGAAGAGTGCGCACGCCACCCCAAGCCTCCACAAAGCGTCTGCTGAGAGAATTGAAGTAGCCAGCGAAGGTGTACTCGGTGGCTCTCACTCCTGTGTTTTCAGTTTGCTCTGAAACAATGTCTGGAATCTCCAGATCTCCGGCCACAGCTCCCGCTCCAATAGCATCGCCAATGTTTCTTTGCTTTTCGATAAAGTCGAATTTGCCCGAAGGGAGAATCGGGCTTTGTCTTTCTTCAGGCAAACTCGATTGAGCAGGCGTACGCTGGTCTGGCTGCGTTGGTGCGAATTCGCTTGGCACCACTTCTATTGGTTTGTTGGTACCGGTCGAACGCTCGACTGTCAAAGTACGCTTTTTATTTACAGGTACTTCTTTGACTTTTGCTTTTTGTGCCGGTTGTTCAACTGACTGTGAAGCAGCCTTCGTTGGGCGGAGCTCTACGCGCACCGCTTGTTGCTGGGGGCTGCTTTGCGTGGATGCGTTTTCAATCCTATGAGTGAGAGAAAGGGCACCGAGGTGGAGCACCAGTGCTGCAGCCGTGGTTGCAAAAAGAGTCCAGGGTGATGCATCGCTTTGCACCGACCGCTGCCAAATGTCCAAGATTTGTTTTGAGAGTCGAATTCTTTTTGACAACAACCTTCATTTGCCTTTCAATTTGGGTTTAACAATAGGATAGAAAGGTCTCCTTGACCATGACGAACATGTCGTCCCCCCATCAAGTCTTTGATGCTGTCATTTTTGGAAGTGGCCTTGCAGGATTGTCATGTGCTCGCCGGCTAGCAATTCAAGGAAAAAAAGTGCTTGTCCTTGAGAAGAGTAAGCAACTGGGCGGTCATTTGCTCCCCTTTGAACGTTCGGGAGCTGTTTTTGAAGTTGGTCTGCATTACATCGCAGACACCCAACCGGGTGGGCACTACCACCTTGCTATGTCTGACTTGGGCATCCAGCTCGAAGAAATTCAGCTCGACAATCACTTTGAAACATTGCACTTCGAAAAATCAAACACTGCTGGTGCGGGTGAGTTTTCATACACACGTCCGCTCTCTGTATTTGTCGTCCAATTGTTGGAGCGCTTTCCTGGAAAAAGTCGAGAGATAAAAAAATATTTCGAAATCATGGAATCGGTTTGGTCTGTGATGCGAAAAGTCGAATTTCCTGTGACGGTTCCCGGAGCTATCAAGGCACTCATGTGCTCGCAGAACAAATTTGCGATTGGGAGGGCTGCATTTCAAACATTGGGTGAATGCCTTGATGAACTTCAAATTGAAGGTGAGTTGCGTGAAATTCTAGTCATGCATCACGTGCTGATTGGTGTACCTCCATCACGTGTCAGTGCAGTGCTTCATATGGTTGTGCAGCGTTACTATTTTGAGGGTGCGTGCTTCGTACGTGGCGGAGGAAGGGCGCTGATTGATGCTCTGCTTCATCCCGAGGTTGAATACGTCGCCTCTTGTGACGCACGTTTTGAGTGCGACCACCAAAT
Source organism: Pseudomonadota bacterium (assembly GCA_041164285.1). Taxonomy (GTDB): domain Bacteria; phylum Bdellovibrionota_B; class Oligoflexia; order Silvanigrellales; family Silvanigrellaceae; genus RFOM01. The sequence continues at coordinate 1,523 of JBEAPS010000016.1, read as the reverse complement.
TGTGCCGCAGCTCGGAGGTGTGCGTTACAGGGTGCATCTTCAGGATGGCCGTTCGGTTATGAGTCACAATATTATTTGGACTCCTGACCCGCGCTTGCTTCCTGAAGCAGCTCAGACTGTCAACCTCCCAACGTTGCTTCGGGAAAGGTTGAAACGTGCCGAGGCACCTCATGCACTGGTGGTTGGTTATTTTGCGACACGTAGGCCGCTGCTCGATTATGGCCTCAAGAATTGTAATCATTGGTTGATGGGTACTTTGGACTCAGAAGCTTGTTATATTGAGCGTGATCCAACACTTCTTGCTGATAGGGCCCCTCTCTATATCTCTACGGGTTCGCTTCGCGACCCTGAAGCACTGAGTGAGCAGAATAAGTTAGGAGCACATGGTGTTTTTCAAGCCATGTTTTTGTGTCCTGCGGAGTCGTCTATTTGGGGCGGTGACGACTTATCTAGCTATAGGGTTCCTGAAAGTAAGGGAGGATTTGGGCGAAACTACCGCAGTCTGAAACAAGAGGTCCTCAAAACTTTGACGGCTCGTTTGCTCCGAAGTTGGCCCGAACTTGAGGGTGAATTGGTTTGGACAGAGCTTGGGACGCCTCTCACTCATCACCGTTATTTGAACTCACTCACACTCAATGGATATGGATTTGCGCCGACAGTTCAAGACTTCCTGTGGCGTCGACCTGGGGTTGAGACTGGTGTTGAGGGTCTCTACCTGTGCGGAGCCCACACTCGCCCCTCTCACGGAATTGTGACAGCACTTCTCAATGGGGTCGGCCTTGCGAATTCTCTTTGCACTTGAGACACTTGCAAGTGGGGAGGCGCAAAAGTGGCTAACGCGTTTGATGGGCAGGCAAAAGCCGCGCCGAAAGAAAAAGCTATAGCATTTTCTAAGCCTGAACAGGTGCTTGAAATTTTGCGTGAAGTAAACAGGCGCAAGACTCAAGTTCTCATCAAATACTCGAATGACGGAAAACTGGTTCGGGGGGTCGTCGAAGACTTACTTGGGACAGAGGGGTCGTTGGTGATTGCCGGAATTTCCCCTTCCGGTGACTCCTTGCTTGCTGCTTTCAAGCTGGTTCGAATCGAATTCATATTGCTTTCAAAAAAGATTGTTTTTGTATCTAAGATTAAGCAGCGCGTCTCTGGAAAAATCTTGTTGGCAATCCCTGAAAAGTTGGTTGCGTATGAACGGAGGGCAAATGCCCGTTTCCGTGTACCCATTTCTTGCGCTGCGTTTCTGGAGTTCAGCGATCGAAAGTTTGAAGTTGAACGTTTTGATGCTCCTTTTGTCCCTATTTTTCAACGCGACGAAAATTCGTCGGCGCCTCGCTTAAGAATAGATGATGTCAGTTTGGGTGGGGTGGCCTGCCACACCCGCTACAGTGCTATTTCAGAGCTGTTCCGCGCCGATGAGGATGAACTCAAGGCAACAATTTACTTGCCGAGCACTCATCCGCTTCAAGTTCACGTCTCAGTTCGTTGGACCAAGAAAACGACCGTTGCTGTGACTCAAGGTGAAT
>JBEAPS010000015.1:0-3920 GCA_041164285.1 Pseudomonadota bacterium | reverse complement strand
TGACTTCATCAGAATCCTCGCAGAAAACTCAATTGATCTAAGAATAGAAGTTCAAGCAGCAATGAGGGGCCTCACCCAGGTTGCACTCACCGCTACGGCCATCTCGGCGCGCAACTCCTTTGCTCTAGAGTTAAGAAAGTACTTTGCCGGACGAGCACTCCTCAGTACAGTTCTCGAAATTGGTCCACTCAAAGTCTTCAGAGTTTCTACAGCAATTCTATTTCAGCACATCAGACGTTCGCCCGAGGTGGAAATTGGACCGACTCTGGACGAGCGCGACTTGAGGTCACTGTCACTGCGTCTGACGGAGTTGAGACGGGCTGGTGTGTGTGACATTAAATTTAGAAGAGTCTCCCCTGAGGAACACTCGAATTTGAGACAAACACCTGACGGTATTTCACTCATAACCTCTTCGGACCTCAAGCTGTACATTCGCGATAAGGTACGACCTGCTCGGGTGAGATATTATCTCGAGCTTCCGCTATCTGAATGGCTGCGAGAACGGCAGGAGTTCGTGAAACTCACCACACTGGCGCGCAACTTCGCAGTGATTGAGTCGCTCGAACAACTCAGGCGAAAGTCATTAGATGACTACTGGCACACCGTGGAAGCTTGGAGTAAGCCAACACACTTGCGGACAGTGAACGAAGTCAGTCTGATTGGTGAGGTTAAGATTGCTGCGCGACGACTTTTTCAACTCCGCTTTTCATCACTTTGGGACAACCCACTCTCTGGACTGAGTTGGAGCTCTCGTGCATTGTGGCGGCTGTTCTTGTCACTTGAATTCCGAAAGGAATTTGCAGAGCAAAAGTTTATAGCGAGTGCTGCGCGCACTAAAGCACACCTGCCTTTTGCTAATATTGCCGTTGGAACAGTTCATCGACTAAGAATTTTAATCTGGGAAGCATTGGTCCGATTCACGCGTTGGCGACTTCAAAAGCGACGTTTTTCACTTAGCTTAATGCCTATCGGAATCGAACAGCTGGAATACACAATGCTGCACAATCTGGGACGGGCTAATCCTGAAGTTCGCAATCGACGACGTAACCCTCGTGCCGTCGCACGTTGAGCACACCTGATTCAAGGATGAGATATTGTCCCTTCACGCCTAAAATCTTTGACTCAATGAGAGGATTTTTATCGAGATTCATCGAAGTGATCTTTTCAGGCACGCCCGCCCATAAAGGAAACTCGAGATAAACGACTGGCGCTTTGTTCAAGAACTCAACCTGTGCCGCATCGGGACAGGTTTCAACAACAGGAGCTGAGAGCCTTGCGGAATTTTCAGGATTCGACATTCCGGATTTAAGAAAACTGAGAGCTTCCTGTCGCGCTTCCTCAAACTCGGTTATGCTCATTCGGTTGTTGCCCGTTTTAAGCATTTTGAGCCAATGACTTTTGTCTGCAAACCGAGCCGACAAATAAGACTCAAGAATACCAACCTGATGACGTGAACCAGCCTTTGCAAGTAGAACTGCAACAGTCGCACCTTGATCAATCCAGCGTGTCGGAACCTGAGTCGCCCTTGTGATACCAACCTTCAACTTATCCGTGTAAGCCAGATACAAATAGTGTGGCTTGTAACAGTTCTCTTCGCCCCATGCAGGCTCTCGACAGGTTCCGGCACTGTAGTGACAATTCACCGGGTTGAGTAGACATCTGTCGGCTTGTGCTGAGTTCTGAAAGCAGGGAAAGCAACACGCATCAAAAAGCTTTTTAGTCTCTCGATCGCAGACAGAGCATTTAAACTTGCTTGAATGCTTCAATTTAATGCGCGAAGTCTGCGTGATTCTTTGATCTGCTATTGAGTATTCGGGTTGTAGACAGAGCGGCTCACTCACAGGCTCTGTAGCGACTTCAAACATTTCAACACTGACGCCTTTATGCCTCACACTTACGCAACTAGCGTTGACCAACATTTTTTCTAGTGTCAGATTTTCGACCAAGGTCACACCCACTTTTAGCTATTACCCAAACATAACAATGCTTTAAACAAATATCGGAAAAACTTCAGAGCAACAATGCCTCAGAATTGCCAAATGAAAAAGTGTGTCATTGAGATGAAATAGGTAAAGTGAGAGGCAAGCCACCGGTGTATCAGCCGGAACACATACCTGAGAACAACCCAGCAACTGCGCTTTTGCGCGAGTTGGAGGAATTGCGTGACTGGTCAAAAAACTCTGAGCTACAAAACAGTCCATATTGCCAAATTGTCTATGGCGATCGGGCTTTTCAGCGTGGCAGCCTGCCAGTCTACTGGTGACTTCAATCCAAAGCCGAGACTTTCGCTTGACGGCTCCCAATTTACCATGCTGGAGCGATCTGTCATTGCAGGCCAGATTCCACAGACCCAAAATCAAATCTCGGTTGCAGGTCGAAATGACGGTTTCGCGGTAACCCAAGACAGCGTGGGACAACTCAAACCCTTGGGTGAATTTGCGAGCCAGCTAAAGAACTCAAACACACCTCAGAATTCCAACACTGAAAATAATTTAAGTAGCCCTCAAGAACCATCATCTTCCGAGCTCGAAGACGCTTTGGCAGATGATCATGAAGATTCAGCCGTTGTTGAAGAGGATGCGGTTGATGACGAACGTCAGACCCTTGAGGCCGACTCTGCTCGCAGTCCCGAAGAAATTGCAGAGGTGCTCGAAGGTGCGCCCTCAGATGCTCACTTCGCCCTCTGCGAAGGCAGCGTGTATATGATTGAATGGCAGAAAAACGTGGACGCACGTTTTCTTCGTGACAACAGAAAAAAATACAAACGCGCATCAAGCTTGCGCAAAGCAATGGAAAACGCTCGCGCCGAAGAATTTACAAAGCTGCTGCTCCCATCGCTGCCAAATCTAGATTTCGATTATCCTGTGGTGATCAACAATGACGTGATCAAGTGGATTCAGTACTTTCAAACACGGGGACGTAAGAGCTTCGTCACTTGGTTACGACGTGCTGAAGATTTTATTCCAAAAACAATTGCTGTCCTCGAAAAGCACGGCCTTCCTCGAGATCTAGTTTACATATCGATGATAGAATCAGGATTTAACAATCGAGCTCTGTCAATCGCGCGTGCAGCGGGACCATGGCAATTCATGAGAGCCACTGGTCGCATTTACGGCCTGAAGCTCAACGATTATGTAGATGAAAGACGTGATCCGGAGAAAGCCACTGTGGCCGCCGCCAAATACCTCACCTACTTGTATTCAATGTTCGGCGACTGGCATTTGGCAGCCGCGAGCTACAATGCGGGCGAAGGGCGAGTTTCAAGAGCGAGGCGAGGCCAAAGCAATAAGGATTTTTTCTCGTTGTCTGAAGCTAAACGGCTTCCTAATGAAACCCGAAACTACGTTCCAAAACTCATAGCTAGTATGATCATTTCGAAAAACCCGACCCGATTTGGCTTTGATGTTGCCAAAGGCAGCCGAGCTGTGCAAACAGCATCTGTTAAAATTGGAAAGTCGATCAGACTTAGCGATCTTGCGCGAGAAATTCAGGTAGATAAAACGGTTCTTGAGTACCTTAACCCGGAACTTCGCCTCGGGATCACTCCCCCAGGTACCGAACAAAAGCCCTACGTTTTACGTGTTCCCAACGAATTTGAGGCTCAAACTCAAAAAGTTGTGACAAGTTTGCCTGTAGCGCCGCGCACACACACCGTTGCAGCACGGGTGAGACGGTCGGAGTCAGTGCGGACATTTGCGCGTCGTCACGGTATCACATTATCTGCTGTTTTAAAAGCAAATCCCGGCATTCGGAAAAACTCACGCTTGTCACGTGGTCAAAGAGTTCAGATACCCGTAGCACTTGGCTCTGGGCAATATGAAAAGCTCACAAGCTACCAGAGCCCAAAAAAGTACAAGAAAAGCCGCGGGCGAATTTCAAACAAACGCCGCTCTGGCAATGTTAAAGTGGCTACGCGGCGC
>JBEAPS010000014.1:0-6697 GCA_041164285.1 Pseudomonadota bacterium | reverse complement strand
CAAACTCGTTGCTCACGCGAAGCCGTGGGCTGTTGCCCATGCGCGCATTGAAATCAGAGAGCTCAGGAGATGTGTAAAAAGTCAGCCCATAGCCTGCACCAAAAATAGAACGCGACTTTTTCGATTGCGCAAAACAAACATTTGAACTGGCCACGCTTAAAAACAGCGCAACCAAAAACCGGCTCATCAGATTCTGTGGTGCGAAGTGTCGAATCTGCACACCCCCATTGTTTGCTGAATCTATCGGTTCAACTGACTCCCGAACTTTTGCTGTCACCCGAGTCTGAAGGCAGTGTGAGCGCAACGGCTTCCGCGAGATCCATGACTTCAAGGTTCTGAGTAGCTTCAAGGTTTTTAAATGCTCCCTTGAAGTTGATCATACAGAACGAGCATCCCGTGACGAGCGTTTGCGCACCAGTAGCCGCTACGTGCTCGAGCCTCTGCATGACAACTGGTTTGTCGCCACCTTTTGACTCGTACCACATGTTACCACCACCCATTCCACAACAACTCGACTGCTGCCGAGCGTACTCCATTTCGTGAAGCCGCAAACCAGCAATTCCTTCCAGGAGTTGTCGGGGTGCCTCATACTCTCCGTTGTGTCGCCCCAAGAAACAGGGATCATGGAACGTCACTTCCTTGTTCACTTCATTCGGCATTTTGAGCCGTCCGTCGCGGTGCAGAGCGGAAAGCAGTTGGCTATGGTGCATAACTTCATAGTGACCGCCATACTCTTTGAAATCATTTTTAATCGTATTGAAACAGTGTGGACAATGAGTCACTATTTTTTTGAATTTGAGTGCATTGAGCTGCTCAACATTGCTACGTGCAATCTCAGAAAAACTATACTCGTCGCCGAGACGCTTCACAGGTTCGCCATTGCATTGCTCAGCCTTTCCAAGAACCGCAAAATCAACGCCACATGACTTGAGGATTTTCACGACACTACGGGCTACTTTTTGGTTGCCAGCGTCATAAGAACCAGCACATCCCACATAGTACAGGTATTCAACCTCGGGCGACTCACCCGTCAGGACAGGTACGTCCAGTCCTTCAGCCCACTTGAACCTGTCGGCATTTGAAACCCCCCACGGGTTTTTATGTTGCTTGATATTTTCAATGGCCTTTCCAGCAGTCGGGGGCACTTCACCCAACGAAAGTGTCTGGTAGCGTCTGAGTTGCATGATGCTTCTGAGCTGGTCTATCCCGACAGGGCACTCGTTGACACACCCTCCACAGTTTGTGCAAGCCCAAATCTCTTCGTTGGTGATCTGTCCTGATTCGTATAAATAATTTTCTTCTGCATTGCGTTTATCAGAGGGTAATTGCGCCTCAACCAACATACTGTCGCGGAGTTTAAGAATCACTTGCCTTGGGTCCAGAGCTTTGCCCACAGCATTCGCAGGGCAAATATCTGTGCATCTCCGACATTCGGTGCAACTATCAAAGCTCAACATATCTTTCCAAGTGAAATCCATAATTGAGCGAGGACCAAAGAATTCTGAATCAGGATTTTCAAAATCGATTTTTGGGAGAATGACGTTGGGCTCGAGTCTCTGAGTATAGAGATTTAACGAAGCCGTCACGATATGCATGGCACGCGTGTATGGTATTGCAGCAATGAATGCCATCGTAGTCAACATGTGAAAATACCAAAGACCGGCATAAACATTGTTCTGGGTTGAAGATTCCATGTCTGCGGGAAACAACAGCGCAAAAAGTTGTCCAACAAAACTCAGAGACCTGTCCTGAGCGCCTAAGTCAACCGAAAGCCTAAAACCTTCGATAAGAAACCCCTGCAAACAAAGAACAAAAAGCAAAACGTAGAGAATTGTGTAATCGAGGGCATGCTTAAATTCATCTTTGCGTTTGGAGCGACGGAAGACGCCCATGCCCAAGCCCACTGTCAGCGCCAGCCCCCCGAGTTCCGAAACAATCACGACAAAGGCATAAAACGAGCCTTGGTAGATATCGACGATTCCGTATTCTTTAAGTGCGACGATGGTCGTTGCGAACACCAACGCCATGAAGCCATAAAAAATCAAACCATGCATCCAAGCCGCAAAATATGACTTTGGTTGAGGATCGCGCATTCGCCGTGCGCGAAGCACTTTTGCTTGCCCGAGAGTGCCTTTGAGTAATTTGATGACACGGTCTACGGGCCTATCGAAAGCTGCTTCAGGATGACCCATTCGCCAGATTTTAACTCGTTTCCAAATACCCCAGCCCATCACCGCAAGAGCAATTGCAAGCCAAATGTAGGTAGTTTGGTGCAGAGCTGCTGCCAGCTCTCCCGAGGGAGACCAATAGACGGTGCGGGTCATAGTCGACAAATCAGACATGTATTCAGCTCCTCAAAGTCCACGCATCAGATACTTTTGAACATACTCGCGACCACCTTCACCCAATGAAGTCATGGGACTGTCATACCCAAGCGATCGCAGGGTGCTGAGATCGGCACACGTATAGTTTTGATATTGACTCGCAATATTCTCTGGAATCTCAATATACTCAATTCGACATGGCAGTGAAAGCGCAGCAAAAACGACAGCTGCAAGTTCGTTCCAGCTTCGCGTCTCGCCGCTCCCGATGTTGACAAAGCAGCCACTGCCCCCCTTCAAACTTGCAGGCCTTGAAGAACTAGCAAGCCCCATGCGCAGCAAGAACATGGTTATTTTTACGATATCTTTCACAAACACAAAGTCTCTCAATTGCTCCCCATCACCGTATTTCTGGGTGTTGCTCTTGAACAAGCGAATTGCGCCCGTGCGTGTGGCCTGCTGATAACCATGCATCAACATGCTCGCCTGACCACCCTTGTGAGTCTCAAATGGCCCATAGACATTGAAATACCGGAGACCAAACCAGAGCGAGGGGGTGTGTGACTGAGCGAGAGCCCAGAGATCAAAATCGAGTTTCGATTGTCCGTATAAGTTGAGTGGTCGGTATTGAGCGCTCTGTGCAAGTGAGTCCGAAAAGCCAAGCAAACCGTCACCATAGACAGCCGCACTCGAGGCATAAACGAATGGAATTTGCTTCTCAGCGCAGTAGGTCCACAGATCTTGAGAGGAGCGCAAATTCAATTCAGCAAAAACATTGGGGTCTCGCTCAACAGTACTCGAACATGCTCCATTGTGAATGACAGCCAATGGGGGGTGAGGCATTGTATGGAGCTTTTCCATCAGGTCTTTGAGAAAAACAATTTTGACCCTACTCGATTGCGCAAAACGATGAGCAGTTTGACGCACCGCACTTTCCGGTAAATCCACCGCCCAGACGTCAAAAACTCGATTGGGTGTTGGGGTCTGTTGTGAAAACCGCACTTGTGCAGTTTTGGAAGAAACTTCGCCAGTGACACCAGCACCAACTTCCGTCAGCGTTCCAAGATCAGACATCAGCAGCTTTTCAAGGATGTGATTGCCAATAAAACCATGTGCGCCAGTGACAACGATGTAAGGGCGTTTGTCCACGTCATTCTCCATGCCAGTTTGAAAACTGAGTGTTCCAAAAATTACAATTGCATTAAAACATTCAAATGTGAATTTAGATTCGGGGACTTGCCCACCGCTTGACCATACCATGTGGCGCTGTGACAGTCGCCCTGCCCAATATGGCAAAGTGGTCGGAATCGCACAGCGAAGAAGGCCGCATTGTCGGACATGGTCTGTTCTTCCTTAAGTGCCACTCCGCAACGGAGTGGCACTTTTTTTGCGTCAAATTAGCTTCATCGTTGTGACCCTGCTTAAGTCTGGAACATTCATGCCGATACCCCGAGCGTATGTATACGTCCAGGGAGAAGTACGCCATGTCACGAGTCTTTTTAACGCACCAGATTCAGACGTCTCTGTGTGCTTCATTGCTTAGCAGTCTTGCTCTGTTTGCTTGCCAGCCCATTGAGCAATCAGACAAACCTGCGCCACTCGCTCCGGCGCCACAACAGTCTCCAGCGGCGGCTCCGGTCGTCATCTGCGATGAAGTCAAAACAAAGTGTGCACCCCAAGGAGGATTTCCCCAAAACCTCGTTGACGCATGCAAAGCCAAATTGGCGAGTGCAGATCCAGCGGTCTGTTATCAACCTTCATGGCCTATGGATTTGTATAACGAACTCAATCGTTCGGCAGACTCCCTAGATGGAGAGTGTGCTGCATTGTTTGTGACTGGCACAACCTCCGGCCTCAAGCTGAGAGAAAGCCCAGACACAACTGCCAGTGTTCTTGATGGAGCCGCCGAAGGTGACATGGTGTGTAGCCTTGGAAACTTTGGCGCAGACTGGGTCAAGGTTCGCTACAAAGGAAAAGTCGGGTACATGGGCCGGCAGTTCTTGGCAGCACGCGAAAATACAAATCCGGTCGCTCCTCAACCTCCCGTCGCGTCGCGCGACTGCAGCAAGTTTCCGGAAACAGTTGCGTGCAAAGTCAACAAGAGCAATCAAAACTGCTGGCTCAAGGTTCCCGACCGCGTCTACAACGGGATGCCGGTAGTCGATGACGACTTGACACTTGTGACCACAGGACAAGTGGCCTGCTACTCACCACCGGAAACGATCCGACTCGCTTGGGGGCCATTTTTCATGCACCGTCCCGCACTTATGCGCTGGTCGCCAGAGTTGAACTGTTATGTTGAAACGTCGAACTTGGAATGCCCGTAAGGATGAAAAATGCCGAGGGACTTGAAATTGAGCCGCTGAATGATTGAATTCAGCGGCTCTTTGTTTTGCAATGACATTCAACTCCGCTTGTGTCATGAGAGGTTTTCCTGAGCATATTTCACAGGGAGCTTTTAATCATGAAGGTTGCAGTCATCGGAGCCGGTCTTGCCGGAGCAGAAGCCGCGTGGACACTCGCACAGTGCTATCAGCTCGAAGTCCTTCTGTTTGAAATGAAATCGGCCACCCCAACACCTGCACAGTCTGAGCCTCATCACTTCGCGGAACTCGTTTGTTCGAACAGTTTGAAAAGTAAAAGCCGTCTCAATCCTGCAGGATTGCTCAAACAAGAAATGAAGGCTCTTGGCAGCCTCATGGTCACATCCGCCGAGCAAAGCGAAGTTCCTGCAGGAGAGGCGCTCGCTGTAGACAGAGAGAGGTTTTCCGGTTTCATCACGAAATCATTGAAAGAGCACCCTAAAGTCAGAGTGATTGAACGTCAGATTCAAAGCCTCTGTGAACTTGAAGAGTTCAACGTCAACGCGACCATTGTGGCAACTGGTCCACTCACCGCGGATCCACTTGCCGAGTATCTACGCAAGTTGACTGGTTCTAATGCACTTTATTTTTATGATGCCATAGCACCTATCATCGACGGTGACACCATTGACTATGAGGTCGCTTTTTTCGCAAACCGCAAAAGCCGATCGGCCGATCGCACTGCAGAGGTAGATGAAGGCGCGCACAAGGAAGAAACAGGACACTACCTAAACCTTCCGCTCAATCGCGAAGAATACTTTAATTTTGTCGAAGAACTTAAAAAAGGTGAAAAAGTACCTTTCCATAACTTTGAAGAGCCAAAGTTTTTCAACGGCTGTCAGCCGATCGAAGTTCTTGCTGAAAGTGGCCCAAAAACGCTCTCTTTTGGACCGATGAAACCCATGGGTCTCGATGACCCACGGACCGGCAGACGCCCTTATGCAGCCGTTCAATTGCGACGAGAAAAGTTAGGCGATGGAGCATACAACATGGTGGGCTTCCAGACACGACTCAAGTGGCCCGAGCAAAAACGAATTTTTCGGATGCTACCTGGTCTGAGCCAAGCCGAGTTTCACCGCATGGGGAGCATGCACCGAAACACCTACATGATTGCCCCTGGAGTTTTGCAGAGCAGTGACCTAGCGATCATCAATGCACCCAATGTGTGGATCGCAGGACAACTTTCAGGCGTTGAAGGGTACGTGGAAAGCGCAGCAATGGGTCTTCTCACGGCTCACATCGTGGGCCGCAAGCTGACTCAGTCGGCCTCCTTGAGCTTACCACCTCCAGACACAGCACTCGGATGCTTGGTGGCTCATCTTCGAGGCACCGACCCAAAACATTACTGTCCAATGAATATACACTGGGGTCTCTACTCCGAACTCTCTGAAGAGTGGCTTCTGAAACACGAAGAGGTTTTCCCCGCGATTGAAATTCAGAGAAATAAGAAAAAACTCGACAAAAGCCTCAAACGTTCAATTCTTGCGCTCCGTTCAGAAACTCTGTTTGCGGAATGGCGTTTAAAAGAAAAACTCTGACTTTTCCTTGAGTCCGGCCGGAACGAACCGATATCTCATCCAAAGGAGAGGGGTTTGACAAAGGACGCGCGCAAAACAAAGATTTTCTGTACATCAGCACTTTGTCTCGTCGGGCTCAGTGTGACCGCCTGTCAGGGCGATGGCCGACGCGCTCGTCTTGAGTCGTACCGCTCTCTCGCTCTCAAACAAGAAACGAAACTCGAACAAAGTCAGGAGCAGGAAAATACAAGTGTCCTCTTAAACGGAAGTAAATTCGGCGCGAGGCTCTCTGCATCTTCAGCCACTCTGACACGAGAAGATTTCCTACCCTGTGAGTCGCTTCCTCCGCGCAAGCTCACGTATGCCGACGGTCGGGTCCAGTGGATAGACGGCAGCTGGGCAAGACAGGCACGCGCATACATTGTCAAAGGTGGAGCAGAAACTAATATCTGTCGCCTTGAAATTCGGCCTTGGGGCCACGTCAATATCAACCCTG
>JBEAPS010000013.1:0-4931 GCA_041164285.1 Pseudomonadota bacterium | reverse complement strand
CACCCTGAATGGCAACGTCTGTGTTTGCGCCCGTTCTTTTGAGTGCGCCCTGAATGTGGCTTGTTTCAACGTTTGAAAGAGTTACGTAGCCCATTTCGTTTCCGCGCAAAGGGTAGAGGTCTCTCATATCCAGTTTGAATTGGGCGGGCGGCAGAGGACTTGAATACGCGGGCCATGGGTTGGCCTCCAGTGCCGCGAACGTGACTTGCTCTTCCTTGAAACCAGTTGTGTTCATATTTGCGACATTGTTCGCAAGAATTTCAAGAACACGTTCTTGGACCATGCCGCCAGAGAGCGGTGCGAAAATGTTTTTTACCACGTCGCGCCTCCCGAAAATTGGGTGTGCGACTCTGTTCCTGTCAGCACACTTACAGCTGCAAGTTTAACACCAAGTTTCGATGACCTTGCGGGATAATAATTTCCCGTCTGCCAAGTACGCTGCCATTTACGAGTGAGCTGATGACGAGTTCGTAGGTGCCAGGCACCAGCCTCAGGGTTCGATTTGAACCAACGCTGATCTGAAATTCCATTTCAGTCTGAAGAATGTCTTTTCTGAACGACTCCAGTTCGCTGCGTGCTGCAGTAGTGAGTCCGCCGGGTGCTCTGAGGACAATATTTCGACATGCTGGGTTTGCCGATGCCCGGCGAGCAAACTGTCGAATCAGTTGGACCCGAGTTGACTCATCCCAAACACCGCGCACTACATTTGAACTGAAGAGCTCGTTTCTGCTTTGTCCAAGGTCCAGGCCAATACGGCCACGAAATGCTTCGCACAATGGCGAAAATGTTTGAAACTCGCCTTTTGCAAACGATTGTCCATTGATGAATTCGAAGGGAGGCATTGACGTTTGTTGCGCTGCCTTGAGTGAGGCACTTTCTTGCGTTGTCTGATTGAGTGCCACTTTCATAGGTTGCAGTATATTGAGTGGCAAATGCTCAAGCGACGTTGGCTTCACCGAAAGATTACCCGCATTTTGAACTTCGTGCTGCATCATCAGTGCGCCAGATCGTAACATACCCTTTACTACCGAGCCTCTTGCGAGCTGACGGGCGCGCATTCGCACAGAAACGTTAACTTTCTGTGACTCTTCAATTTCAAGCACTTGTCTCAGTTCATCATTGGTTTGCTCGAGTATGTTTGAAATAATGCGAGCCCATTGCCATTTTTTGCTGTCATCGGCGAGAATCTCCAGTTCGGGGGAGTTCACCAGTGAGCGAGGAAGTTCGCGATGATCTTCTGCTAGCGTGTTTCTGACAAGCCAACCAATTTGCGTGAGCGCTTGCTCCGCTGAAAGGCGTCGACTCTGAGCTAAACTCATTTCAAAAGTCACTCGGTCACAAAGCTTATTAAAGTTAAATAGTTTACGGTGAAACAAATAAGGAAGTTGGGGAAAGTCTTTGCGAACTGATTTCTCTGCATTGCGGGCAAATTGGACACCATTGATTGCTATTCTCTGGAGTTGTTGCAAATCGTCCTGAATTGTCGACGGTGCACTGAACCATGCCAGCTCGAGCATTGACTGGGGCATTTGACTAGGTAGTTTTTCAATATTCTTTTCCGAGTCTCTGCGAAGGTCGAGTGTGAGTCCGGAAAACCATGGAATTCTAACTGAGTCTGCGAAACCATCCCTCCCCATAGAGGACACGATCTCGGTTGTGGAATAAAACCTCCCCGAAAGGGGGTTGAATATCTGCACAGCTTTTGAATTCGCATTATCTTGAGTGTTGAAAATTGGAAGATACTGATTCATTCCAGCAGCTTCGACTTCAGGAAGCACGCGTGGCTTTTCTGGATTCAGGCCGAACTGTGCCAGATACAGAGACGGATCGCCGCTCATGAGTGCCAAAGAGCCACTTTCATTTTCTGCCCACACAGCCTCGCTTTCGAATACGATAGAGTCCATATTTTGGACCGCAACAAATTGCTTAATTTGCTTTAACTTGTTGCCACTTCCCCAAGCAGAGAGCCGAATTGAAGTGACAAGTGGGGCATAGCCAAGTCTGTGTCCTATTTTGATTTCTCCGAAGTACTCTGTCGTGGTGCTTTCCTGTCGTTTGGCCACAACTGCACTGCCCATCAATGTATCTTGAATTCGGGCGGTGTAGTATGCGATCTCGGAAAAATCAGCTGGTTCTGAAACAACAGGTTGCATCACTGGCGAATTACCAACAGCCATCGCAATTTGACCTGGAGATGGGAATTTCAGAGCAATTCTTGAGCGGTCTGCTTCCGTGCATGCCTGACTTGAGATTGCGGACAACACGGCAGCCGTGGTCAGGATCTTTTTCGCAACTCTCATCTCAGTCATGTCTCATTCCCCAATTTAGCTTGAGCATAGGCAACCTCGTGCTATCGTCGCAGCTTATCGACGAAAGGAGGAGCTCAATACGATGCGTTGCCAGCAAAAAATTGCTTTCATTACGCTTGTTTTTTTCTCCTTCTATCCTGCGCTCGCTAGGTCGCAAAGTCAAAAGTCCCAAATTTGGCGGGTGCCGGTTGTATCTCCTGAAATGGTTTCTGAGAATCCTGAAATCGACTCCCCCTCAGCGCTCACTCCTGCACCCGATCGAGTCAGTTTTTTTGATTCTTTGATTATGAAAGACAGCGAGAGTCGGCGCAGTGCACACTCAGCTTCGATTAGCAGTGATCAATTTTCCTTGGGGGTGGGAATTCGCCAGGCATTGCAGGACGTGGGAGTGTTTGCGCTTGGTTCAGAAACGAGTTTCGGAGAAAACGGAAAGTTGAGTCTGAGAGCCTCTCCTGGTCAGGAACCCCTTCTCCATGTCGATGGAGTTCCCCTGAGCTCAGGTTTTTCAGGTTTAAGTCCCGAGAGCCTCATCCCTAAAATAGCGATTCGGCACATAGAGGTTTTCCCATTTATTTCTCAAACAGGGCTGCCTCGGCGTGGTAATTCTGGAAGTCTAGACTTTCGCCTTCGAGTTGCTGAGATTAAGCGGCAAAATGAATTACACTTGAGTGCTGCAGACTCGAGAGAGGCACACCTTGCGCAATTTTACTCTCCACCGTGTCAGAACGACGGCTTTTTTGGGTGTATCAGCGGTTCTTGGCAACTCGGTACCCGTTCCGGAGCTCAGAGAGTAAAGGATGACAATAACACTCCATTGATTGACTCCGATGATACGCTTCAACCTCTCAGGTACAACTCGAGTTCAAAGTGGGGAGGTCATTTTAAGCTCCATAAAGCATCCACAACTGGTGTTATGTACGAAACTTCAGCTCTGTTTGGAGTGCATGAGAGGGGGCTTAACGGACTCCCGGTGAGCTCAGCGTCGCCATTGAACCGAGCCAAAGGGTCCTTTCAGCTTCTGAGTCACTCTGGATTTTTGTTTTCACCGATCACAGGCAACACCTGGAGTTACGGTTTGAGTGGCCGCGCAGATAAAGCGTCATTCAGTTCAAAGCTTAATACCGCAGCAGGTGGGCAGAGAAATGATGACCGGAGTGAGCAGATGCTGCTAGGACGATTTGGCTTCAGCCATCCACTTGAAGGGCAACTGCGTCCACGGGTGTTTACCTCAGGTTCCTATGAACGAAATGCATTTGAGAGTCGTCTACATTTCACGACTCAGCAAAGTTCTGTCAATCCGCTTGCCCAGAGTGCAACTGTTTCAAAAGGAACTCTTGAGAATCTTGACTTTGGTGGCGGTCTCGAACTCTTCCCCTTCAATGAAGCACTCGTTCGCACAGAGTTGTTTTTTCAATGGGCTCAAATGTCCCAGCAATTCGTATGTGGCGCTTTTTCTCCACGTGTGCTGTGCGAAGCTCAGCTGAGTTCCATTTCGCGCAGTTCTCCGGGAGGTGCTTTTGAAATACAAAAAAAGCTCACGAAATCCCTAATATTGTATGGCCTTTTGGGCCGCACTGTGAGATTGCCGCGTCCAGTGGAACTCATGGGACGACCCGATGGTATTGTTCCAAATCGTGCATTGCTTCCTGAATCTTCGGACTTTTTGGAGTTGGGTTTGCAGACGCCTTACCTCCACTCGGGGGTTTATCACGGTCGGGACCGAAATCTCATCACATTGGAACAAGTGAGTCCCTATCTCGCACAGTTCGACAATCGTCCTCAGGTGCGCCGGCTCGGGTTTTTTTCATCAGGGGAAGCTCGTTTTGGAAATACGGGTGCCGAGTTCACTTACGAAAGAGCTTGGGTGACGGGCAACGGTCGGACAGGCAAACGGATGCCGGTTCCATTTGTGCCGGCCAGCCAAGCCTCTGGTCAACTCAGCTACTCCGGCTCAACCCCTCTGTTGGGACTGAAGGCGCCGCGTACAGTTTTGAGTGTTTCTCGGTCAGGTGAATATTTTTTAGATCGGGATGCGACTTACCAGCTTTTCCCACCAGCTCAAATTGGACTTATATTCGGTGGGCAATTACGCATGAGTGAGACAGCTCTAAATATAGAGTTAAGTATCAAAAATTTAATGAATAAGCGTGTATCTGTCCTGAGAAGACTGGGTGGGGGACAGTCTGAGGTTGGTTGGAGCTATTTGCCTGCACTCCCTCTCGTTGGAAGGTCTGTGGTTCTGTCTGTGAGCTTGAAGAGCTCGTGAGCTCGCAGTAGTACAAGCTTTGTGAGGTTCAGAGGAGTCAAATGAAACCGTCTCAAGTTTTCCGGAAAAACATTCTTTATCTGGTGAGAGCCTTCTGTTTTCTTTCACTTGTTCTCTCGTGCACTCCAAGCGGAATTCCTGTAAATGGCACCCAGCATTGCGGATCTGGGAGGGTGCCTGCTCAGCTGAATGGCTTGTTTTGGCTTCTGGGAGAACCAGCATCGGCGAACGTTCTGTGCACTGTCCAGAATTCCGAGTTTTTACAGGTGCTCGTGTTGGAGCCAGACAGCCGTGATCCTCTTCTGTTTGAAGATGAACTCACCGGACGTATTTTGCTCATTGAGCGGTTCTCCGGA
>JBEAPS010000012.1:0-4722 GCA_041164285.1 Pseudomonadota bacterium | reverse complement strand
TTCAGCATGGCAATTTGCTTTGATGCGATCAATCAAAGCCAAACCATTCATGGTTCTGGAGCAACAACCTCTTCAGGTGAACTGGCAGCCTACAAATCGCCGCTTCTCATTTGACTGGCTTTTTCTTTGGGGCATGCAATCAGCATTTCAGGGCTCTGTTGCCATGCTCTATTTCAGTTGGCAGCGTATGGCTGGTGGGTGTGAGCAGTATCATGACGGCGTCGTCCCACACGATGTGCGTATTCCACAATCCCAACAAGAGAAGCTAATTATTGCGAAGAACTTCGTCTTCAGCGATATCAGTGACAGATTCAAACTCGATGAAATCCCTCTTGCTCAACGCGATGTTCTCGTAGTTTATGACTCTGAAAGCCTGTGGAGCCATGAAATTACTTCACAAAGTGCACACTACACGACACGTAAGCAAATGGATCTCATTACCCTGTTTTGCACGCAGAACGCACTTGGATTTTGGTTAGCTCAAAGTTTGGAGGCAGAGAAAACTCGTTTGAGTGAGTATAAAATGATTGTGTTCCCAGGGCATGCTTTCGAGTTTTCAGACTCTGACATTGCAATGCTCGCAGACTATCGAAGTAAGGGCGGTCTTGTTTGTACATTCCCCAGAACGGCATACAAGAAGCGTAATAATCAGTTGTGCCCCACTCCCGCAGTATTCAACACACAAGATGACTTCTATCTCGAAGATTATGGTGCACTTCTAGAGGGAGAAATTGAGCGCTGTGAATTGCACCAGTCTGGCGTAGATGCAAAAATCGAGGGTCATCTTTGGGCTGAAAAAATAAAAATAACAAGCAATTGCTGGCATCCATTAGCTCGTTTTTCTGCAGATTCTCTTTACGCCGGCGCACCCGCCATTTTGAAGTTCGACGACGCGTCCGGTGGAGCCCATATTCACTTTGCAACAGTACCGTCAGATGCGGATGAAAACTGGAGCGAGCTTCGTAGCATTTTGAAAGTCGCGAGTTGCGCATTCACTGATTCTCGAGAAGTTCAGCTATTCACTTTAAAGTCAGGTGACCGAATGTTTTTGAGCGCTGTCAACTTTAGCCATCAACGAGCAAACATCGAGTTGAGTTCGACAACACAGGTGATCAACGGGGCTGTCTATTGTTTAGATGGTGAGTTGAAGGGGTCAGCACTTTCAATTGACGCTGGTAAAGAACAGAGGCTCAGTCTGAGCGGAAGAAGCGCATTGCTCACTGAGATAGAGAACAAACACCCCGCATGAGTTTAGATTGCGAGGCGTTTGTCTGCGTCAGTTTGCTTTAGATGAGTTTAAGCTCAATCGCTCAAGTTCATTGTCGATAGCAGCCTGAAGCTGATTGACCGATCCCACTTTTCGATTATTCACGAAAAAGGTTGGAGTTCCGCTGACGCCCGCGGCAGTCAGTTTCTCGTTTGCTGCTTCAACTGCTTTTTTCGACTCTTCAGACGCAAGGCAGGTTTCAAAAACCTTAACGTCAATCGCTGCATCTTGAGCAACTTTGATCGCAGTATCAGTGAAAGCCTTATCAGTGTTTGGCGATACCGGATTCGCCGCATCAAGACTGACTTCAAATGCCTTGGCATGATATTTCCAAAATTGGTCGGAACCCTGCTGAGAGGCGCACCATGCCCCTTGTGCGAGGCGGCCACTCAAACCGGTCGGTCGAAGTGCAAAGTTGGCCTGAACAAACTTAACTTTAGAGCCATTTGTCTCAATAATCTTTTCAACTTGCTCAACAGCAGTTCGACAATGCGAACACAAGTAGTCGGAAGCTTCAACAATCACTACGTTGGACGACTCTGCTCCTTTGAAAGGAAGGCCGGTAATATCAAAATTAATGAGCGGTGCTACTGGAGCCTGAACTAAAATTTTGATTCGACCTTTTTCTTCCAAACGTTCAAACTCTTTTCTGACCGTATCACCTTCCTGTTGACCCTGCATGTACTGCTCAAGCTGAGGGCGCACCTGCTCGAACGTTGTTCCAGGAGGAAGGCTCTTTTTGTTCGCCTCAAAAAATGCCATCATCTCTGCCTCTGACACCTTGCTGGGTTGAAGCAGCTCTCTTAACTCCGGTAGTTTTTGACCACCCGCCAAATTGATTTTCTTATCCTTTGCCAGAGCAATACGAAGTCCAACTTCTTTCAAGAGATTGCTTGAGACCTCGTACACCTGATTCTGCATCTGAAACATCTGATCCTGAACTTCCGATGGGAAGTCCTCTTTTTTGAAGGTCTGCCCATCAACCTCAAGCATCCCCGTTTGTGCAGAACTGGCATCGCCAATAGAGCAGGTCCCAGTGTCAGATACAGAGGATGTTTTTGTACTCTTTTTCAGAACCGTCGTGGTCACTCCAATTCCAAGTGCACCTCCCAGACATACTCCACCCAACAAAACTCCGATGACTTTTGCATTTGACATAATAATCCCTTCAAATTGAACTATTCGACGTCAGAAACCTCTGCGTCATCCGAAATGGGAGAATGCAGAGTGAGAACCATCTCAGGAATCAGCTGAAGAATAGTTTGCGCAACATCGTATGGTAAAACCACAAAATCATCCAGCTGCTCGTCGACTCTTCCAATGGCAAGACGACCTCGGGCAAGCATTTCTCTCTGCCAAGCGGTCACCTGCACCTTGCGGACATAACGTCCGGCCTCGAGAAAATAATATCGCTCCTGCGCCGATCTCTCATTAAGACCGTTTGAATTCATCAACTGCCGGCACCTCAATACATTTTCTCTCTCAATCCTAAAGCGCTCTCGTTGAAGATTAAGCTCAAAGTCCTGCTGCTGCTTTGCTTTACGCTGTTCCTCAATAAGCTGGAGCTCTTCTTCGCGCTGAGACTGCAATTCACGAGCCACAGCCTTGTTCTTTTTTGCTTGATGTTCCTGTTGACGAACCTGATTTTCGGCTTTTTTTGCCTGCTTTTTATTCACAAGTCCAGCTTTCAAAAGCTGATCTCGAAGACTCATGCCAGCGCCCTCCGCGTCATCAGAAAGTCGTATCATATGCATTAATAAAAAAAATCAAACTACCACTACAGATGGGCACTAAACCGTATTGCAAACACTACATATAGAGCCAAGGAGGGTTTTCCGGAGAAAAGTTCCTTACGCCTGAGTCACCTATTTCTTAAGCAGATACAGATACTTAAATAAGAGAGAAGAAAGTTTCATTGTGGTTATCCACACTCACGGTGGATAACCTGTCAAGATTCAACGATCTTAACCTTGAATTTTGAGTGTCTGTCCTGTTTGCCTGCTAAAGTTGCACGCCCATTGACTTGAAGTTTGAGTTAACATGGTGCTCATATAAGGCTCTTGAGAACATCGGGGAAAACATGACTCAACTCAAAAAAATGAATTTCGACAATCTTCAAATCGATCTCGAGTTACAGGACAAAAATACACTTTATCTTTGGTTCAACGGTGAAATTCATGAGAACTTCAAAACCAAACTAGTGACACTTCCAAGTTCAGCTAAGACAATAATTAACCTTGCAGGGCTTCGCTCAATCAACTCTCTTGGAATCAGAGAGTGGTCTCAATTTCTCCATGCGTTGTCACAGCAGACACGAGTCATGCTTGAAGAATGTTCAGTCGTGTTTATAGACCAGGCAAATATCGTTCCACAGATTTCGGCTAACTGCTCCATTATCTCATTTTATGCTCCTTACTTTTGCCCTCAATGCAATTCCGAGCTGAATTGTAAACTGACATTCGCCAGCCATAAAAAACGCCTCAGTGAACGACGTGCGCCACAAATTATTCACAGTTGTGGAACTGAGCTGGAGTTCGATGCATTAGAGGAAAGCTTTTTTGGTTTCCTTGATCGGATACAGGCAGATGTATGAAAACAACTGAGCAAAAACTCTACGGCTGGAATGCATGCATCTCATTCTCCAAGGTTTTTCCAAACAAAATCATCAGAGCTTACTGCACAGAGTCAACGCGAGGACGACTTGGAGCCTTGCTCAAGCAACTAGCATCCAAAAAAAAAGCGTACCACATTGTCACTGATGACGAGCTGAGCAAAATTGCAGACTCCGAGCATCATGAAGGAGTTTGTCTACTTGTGGAAAGAGCCGACACGTATTCGGAATCGCAACTCATTCTTGATTCACAAAAATTGAAACAAAATAAACAAATCATCTTGTGCTTAGATGCTGTCTCAAACCCGAACAACTTGGGAGCAATTGCTCGCTCCGCAGTTCACTTCGGCATTACTCATTTGTTTCTTTGCAACACAGTTGAAAGCTCTCTAAAAGGTCTTTTATCGGGTGCATTCCATAGAACAGCAGAAGGAGCAGCTGTTCATCTGAACATTTACTGGAGTGAAAATGGAGAGGCAACGCTGCTAAAACTAAAACAGCAATTTGGATGGAAGATTTTTTCAACAACCAGTCACGGCCGAGCTATTCCACTTCATCAGTTTGCATTTCCAAACAAAACAGTGCTCATCATGGGCTCTGAGTCGCGAGGCGTTTCGGACTCCTTCACCAAAATTGCAGATGCTGGAATCGAAATTGCCGGCTCAGGTCTTGTTGAAAGCCTCAACGTTGCTAACGCAGTGTCAATTTTTTTAAGCGAATATCACAGACAAATTCTGACTCAGCGAACCTTGGAACCTGTTCGGCGGCTTAGCCCTACTCGAGTGGCCGGTGGAGTCGGCAAAAATCGCAAAGGATCTTGAGGCACACCACCTGATACTCTGGT
>JBEAPS010000011.1:0-18405 GCA_041164285.1 Pseudomonadota bacterium | reverse complement strand
AGACTCAAAGAGGAGTTTGAGAATTTAGTGACATTTGGGGAAAAGCTTCCCAGTCAGGCTGACACAGCAGAGTCGAACAGAACTCAATTCATTTACAAAAGTCGTTTCACTTTAATTTTGTAAAAAAACGGTCGCCTCGAAACGCTGGGAAGCCACCCCTGCTCGTATCTATTGAGTAAAAGACTCTTACAGCTTTCCCGTAAATTTTGTTCACATCCACAAAACCCCAAAAGCGACCATCGTTCGAGCAGTCTCGATTATCGCCAACGACCAGCAGTTGTTTCGCTGGCACGGTCCAGACTTTTGTTTCATTATTTGTGTAACCACCTCGTGAATTACGCAAAATGTAATGTCCTGAGGAATCGTCATTGAGTTTTTCAATAAATAAATTTTTACCATCTCCAGAATTACATTGGCTTTGGTCGCCCATGTCTGTCAGTTCCGAACGGTCATCCTGAATTTCTTCTCTCACCAGTTTCCCATTGATGCTCAAAACACCATCTTCAAATGAAATTGTATCGCCCCCAATCCCAATCACGCGCTTCACAAAAGTTACACTTTTATCCACGGTGTTTCGATCCATCGGGCTTTCAAAAAGAACGATATCACCCCGTTTTGGCTCATCCCACGAAATGACTTGAACGCCGGATCCCGGGAGCATAAGTCCGTAGGACAACTTATTCACCAGCACATGGTCTTTGAGCTTAATGGTTGGGAGCATTGAACCCGTAGGAATCACGTACCAGTTTAAAATTGATGAACGCAGAACAAACATGAATGCAAAAATGAATGCAACATCCCTGAGCCACACTAAATCTAGCCTCTTTGTAGTTAAGTTCTTTTCTGTTTCATTCGAAGGTGATTGATCTGTGGACCACCAGCTTTTCAACCATCTCATTCGTCGCAAAACCTCTTGTTCAAATCCAGCTCATCGACTTTGTTTTTAAACCGTTCCAAAAGTCTCGGGCTGCCATCGCCCGCTTACCTGGAGGCTGGAGCTCCAATAGCTCTAGCACAGTACCATCACTGCAGACCAATTCCAGAAATCGACCATTGAAAAAGATTTCGTTCGAGGGTGCTTTTTTATGTTGCGAAACTGAGGTCGCAATAACTTTAAGCTCAATTTCAACGCACTCATGAAACACTTTTAGCCGGCAGCCGGGCCAGCCGGCAAAGGCTCGAACTTTATTGTGAAGGGCACGAGCTCCCTGCTCTGCGGGCATGAGCACTGACTCCTCGATGCTGATTTTATTTGCTTTCGTTGCGCAGGTGTGATCTTGCTCTCGGAGGGAACATTGACCAGAAAAGTACTTAGGAAGAAGGCTAATCAGCTCCTTTGCTCCTATATCGAAAAGTTCTGCGAGAAGCTCTGGTGCTTTGATTTGCTCGGTCACTTTATATGACACCTGAGCTACAACGGGTCCGGCATCCATGGCTCTCACCGTTTGAGCGACCGTCACGCCTGTTTCCTGTACACCACTCTCGAGAGCCCGCTGAACTGGTGCTGCACCTCGAAACAATGGCAGCATGCTCGGATGGATGTTGAGAGTGCCAAATTTGGGGATTTGAAGAAACTCTTCCGACAAAACCTGCCCATAAGCAGCAGTGACACAAAGGTCAGGCTCCACTGAACGCAATGCCTCAATGAATTCTGGGGACTTAGCGTTTTCCGGTGTTAGAACTGGAATACTCTCCTGTTCTGCATACTGATGGACGGGTGAGGGAACAATTCCATGCCCACGAGACGCACGGGTTGGTGGCTGACTCACAACCGCGACCACATGGTATGTGGGGTTGGGTTCGTTGAGCTGCTTGAGAACAGGCACAACAACTGCGGGAGTCCCAAGAAACACAATTCTCTTTTTTTGTAGTTGCACTTCGTTCATTATTTCTCACTCATCAGACTTCAAAAGAGTGGCAAGCTCTAACTTGAGGTCAGTTTTTATCATGTCTAACAAAAAAAGACGCTTCCCGAGTTCTGCGTGAGGAATTTGCAAGTCGCCTCCTGCTTCGCGGTATGAAAAATGACCTTCTGGTACAAACTTATCAGAGTCGGTAACAGCATGAGAACACAATAAAAGATCGATGTCGGCCGCGCGCGGCAACCAGCGGCGAGAGCGGTCTCGTCCAAAATGATCTTCAATAGCTCTCACCCTCAGATAGAGCTCGCTTGGAGCAAGAGAAGTGGAGAACTCAAAGACAAAATTAAGATATTCGCCGTGGTCGCTGACGTCATAATCGGTGGAGACAAGAGGATGCGTGTAATGCCACCGAGATTGTCTACCTACATTGCCGAAGCTGCTCAATAACGCCAACGCCTCATCAGCAGTCTTTTCACGCTCTCCAAGATTTCCACCAAAAGACATGATGTAAACATACCAATTCAACGCGCGGTCTCACTTTTTATGAACAACAAGAAAGAGCCGGCTCTTGTATTGCCGGCTCGAAAGTTTGTTTATATAGGTCAGCGCGTGAGAATCAATCCACTAAAGTCTCATTGTAACTGACCGACACCACGGCGCCCATGGCTGGCGGAACCTTGAACACAACAGCATGAAGCATCGAGTCATAGGAGAATGAGTCACCTGTGGCTTCAACTCCATCCACGAGCACCTTGAGGGTTCCCGGAAACGGAATTCGACCTTTCGGCAAGTTCACCTTTGTTGCAAGCTCTACTGTATTTTGACCAACATTCGCGAGGACGCTGGACCAATCGGGCGAGCAGATATTTTCAATGGCACCACCGGTGAGCTGAGCGGCTTTAATGTAATTCGTGCCGGACTCATCTGGACCATCAGTTGCTCGGTCACAATCTATTGCACCGGAGTTGTTACGCAGGCCTGTGATGGCACTCACTCTCGTGTTTCCTGCGCCTTTAACGGCGGCACGTGACACCCAAGCTTTGAAGTCATCAGCAGTGTATTTGTGTTGTGTGATTGGACGGCCTTTCGTGTCTTGCATCAATGCATAGGGAGCAATCCCAAAAGCATCCAAGAATGGTGAACGCCCCCCCTCCCTGCACAATGACAAGTCCTTGGTACCGCCCGAGTTCAAGCTCGTTCGGCCGTATCCATCTTCACACCACATTTGAACACTGTCGTCTTCTTCATCAGATAAGACAATGATGCTCAGAGACGCATCCTTCCTAACAAAACCTTTGTTTGTGCCATCAGAAGACAACGACTTTTCAATCGCCAAACGCGCTGCCCACAAACCATGCTCAAATGCAGACCCTCTCGTACCTAGTAGAGCTGTCCGCTGAAAGGACTGCACAAAATCAGGAGTATCAGTCAGAATGGCTCGGTTGGTCTCCTTATCTACCTGAAGATCACCGCGGAGTGGACCGACAACTTTATTTGCAATGATGGCGCCATCAGCAATGTAATTGCTATTGGGACATAGCGCGTCGGGTACGGGATATCCTGTACGGTCATTGACCGCACACACGTCGAGACTGGTGACGCCCACTTGAAAGTCCACCCTTGTGTCCTGCAGCTTTCTAGCAAATGACTGAAATTTACTCTTGAGTTGGTTTTGCGCCCACGCCATCGACCCACTGTTGTCGACGACCCAGAGGATATCGACTTTCGCGCGCGGCTGTGTGAGGTCAACAAAGACCATTTCTCCTGCCCTTGGCTCAGTGGGCGTCTGTGGCTGTTGCACCGGAACGTCTCCATTATCTGAAACGGGGTTGCTCGGTGGCAAATCATCCACTGCAGGCGGATTAGGGTCGACCGGTGGCACTTGAACCACTGGTGGCAGCCCACCCAATTCGTCGGGGCTGCGACCGGGTCGATTCACAACCGTGTCAGGACCGGCACCAGGATCAACATCGACTGGAGGGTCGCCGTTACCCCCGCGAGCCCACTCATCCACACCAGCTCCAGGTCGATTCAAGGACCCATCAGACTGGGGAAATTGAACCATCCCATCTTCATCTCGGACTACGGGAAGTTCTCGATTTGCGCGCCCCACTTGCCCTTGCAGCGCATCACTATCTGATGCCGCCACTTGAACTTCAGCCTCAATAATTCGGCTCTGTTCGGCAAAGGGGGTTTGACCGTTGCACGCCGCTAGAGCAGCAAGCATAGGAATGGAAAAAAAGAAAAAACGAGACGCGCGCAGACCGCTACAGGCCTTTGCGCAAGGCAATTGAATTCCGGGCATGAAAAAACCTCCTCATGACCAGGGTGAATCTGATTGAGGAGGTCTTTTCCACTAAAGTCGCCATCCTCAATGAGGCATTTCGTCGCAACTCAAAAAGGAATTGAGAAGTTTTCAAAGAAAATCTAATAAATCTAATTATTGCAGTATATTAAAATTAAAACACAGAGAGCCCGCGCAAAGGCAGGCTTCTCGAATTCGGTCAGTCTCTCTCGGATTACTTACTGTAAACCGTTGCCGCCAAGCGTTTACGGCCTTTAGCACGACGACGCTTCACCACGTTGCGGCCATTTTTAGTGGACATGCGGGCGCGAAAGCCATGCTTGCGCTTACGAACTCTTTTACTCGGTTGGTATGTACGTTTCATGGGAACCCTTCCTCATATTGCGGAGCAGGCTGGCTAACACAGTGCAAAAGGACTTGCAACAGACATCTGTCTCCATCTAAGGATGAAGTCTCTATACGAACTCCTAATCAGGGAGTTCAAGCGAAAGGCATCTCCAATGAAACCGATGAAAAGCAACAAAAACACTAAAAATCCTGTAAAACAATCACGCACAGGACCAGCTACAGGCAAGCCCAGCACACCACGCAACCTTGCAAGCAAGCCTCCCAAAAAGGGACCGCCAACCGGAAGCACCAAGCCAGCAAGACCTGTGCGTGAGTTTCATATTTGGGGACGGCGCCCGATCGAAAACTACATCGAAACACTCATGCAACAAGACAACGTCGATCGTCAGGCTCATGCGTTGCATATCATTGCCGACAAAGCTGGGCGAGTTCCAGCACAATTGAAGACAATCGTTGAACCATGCAAAGCAGTTGGAATGAAAATCCACTTGAGCCAGAGTCAGGAAGATGAAAGTTGGCCACTCAATTCTGAAGAAATACTCAACCACCAGCGCGTCTGTCTGCGTGTTCCCAAAATTCCAACATCCAGCATCCATGATGTGGTTACGCGACTTCCTGACTGGATTGCAGAAACTCCGCATGGCTGCCTTGGAATTGTTCTCGACCAAATTCAAGACCCACGAAACTTTGGTGCAATCATCCGCACAGCCGCATTTTTCGGTGCCAAATTTGTTATCTTCGGAGAAGACAGACAGGCTGAACTAACTCCTCTTGTGGTGAAAACATCATCGGGCGGTGCTTTCAGCTTACAGCTTGCTCCCACAGTAAACATCAACAGAGCTTTGGAGCAGCTCAAAAAATCAGGCCTCTGGGTCGTAGGTTCGTCACTCAAAGCAACAGCCCGCCATTCAGAGCTACCTTCAGATAGACATTACGTACTTGTCGTTGGAAATGAGTCGAAAGGAATGAGGCAGGAGGTCGGGCGTCAGTGCGATTATCTCGTTCGTATACCTGGCGGCACGGGTGCTGTTGATTCTCTCAACGTGGGGGTTGCAACCGGTGTCATGCTAGACGCCCTTCAGGGTGAAGCTTTTTTTGCTCGTTCTGCGCAGCTCACATCTTTAGACGATATCGAGGACTGATGCGCATACTGACTTCTCCGAGCCCAACGCATATTAGGACAAACTCTGCAGAGAATTACGAGCAGACAAAAGCTTTGTTTAGTGACCACTTTAATGATTTTCTTAAAGAGTCCCTGCAGACAGTTGTGTTCAGCCCTACTCAAATAGAGTCTGAACACGCCGTCCAAACGAGTGCGCACGGAAATGCTGGCGCCCGTGTCGCTTGGAGCAGGAAAGAGGCTCTCCCTGCAAGTTGGCGCGTCGATGCATTTCACTCCAACATCATTGCAGAGCTGGATGAATTTGACCCAAGTCAGCCAAAAAAAGCTGACGGAATTTTTGTCAGAAAAGACGCATTTCGTGCACCCTTAGCCATCAGGACCGCAGATTGCCTTGCGGTGGCTGTGACACTGGAGTCAGGCGCAAAAATTCAAGCAGCGAGCTGTTTTCATGCGGGCTGGCGCGGCTATTGCGCGGGAATTCAAACTGCTGCAATAGCCAAGTTTCACTCTGAATCATCACGCAGGCCGAGGCAGTCTCATGCCACTTCAGAAATCTTCGTCACAATTGGGCCTGCCGTGTTTGGAGCAAGCTACCCTTGCGGAAAAGACGTCCTTGAAGCGCTCACCTTTCACCATCGCGAGAGACTGACATCCTCACCGGGTTGGAGTGAGCGACACGAAAAAGCATTTTGGCATGCCGTAGGAAGCAGTGGGTTCCATGCATCAGGAAAAATTTTTCCTGATCTGCAAGAGTTGATGTGCATAGAGCTGGATGCACTCGGCGTCAGCTTGAGCAATGTGGCAGTCTACAGAGAAAACACCTTCGAAAGCGGATACTGGCCGAGTCACAGAAGGTCTATGGCCAACGGTCAGCCCTCGACAGAAAGGCTGGTGACGCACCTCTGCCCACCGGCTTGCCCATCAGTCACAAACCGTGATAGCACAACCTGATCAATTGGAGTCCGGAGTCAACCGGATCAAAAAGGATACGGCATGTCAGAAATTTCAAATTCAGCTTATCGTTATGCCTTGGCTTTTTACGTTTTGTTCGCAGTTTTTTTCTGGTACATATTTCATGCACTTGGAATCTTTTTGGGTCAGTTTTATATGCCCCAAAGTGCCTCAGGCTTCAGTGTCGTTAATCCAAACTTTTCACTTTGGAACAACACGATAGCGGGTGTATTAACCGTTGTGGCTGTGGCCTTCATGTTTGCAAGCCGCCGGCTGAAAGACTACGTTGTCGATGTTGGCGATGAATTGACTCGCGTTTCATGGGCAGACCTCAAAGAAACTCAGCGAGCAACAGTTATCGTTATAGTTCTGGTCGCAGTGTCATCAGTGTTCATGTTCCTGTCCGACCTCGTATTCGTTAAGATCATTCAGTTCATCATGAGCAAAGCTGCGTAAGGATCGGTAAAAATGACAGAAGAATTGCAAAATACCGCTGAGGCCCCATCACCTATTCGAAACGAAAAGCTAAAGTGGTATGCCATCACCACTCAATCAGGAATGGAGAAAAAGGCAAAAACAGCTCTTGAGGAAAGAATCAAAAAACTCAAGCTGTCAGACCACTTTGGCCAAATCGTCATTCCTTCTCAAACGATTGAGAAAATTGATGAGAAGGGCAAAAAGAAAAAAATTGAACAGAAGCTGATGCCTGGCTACATTTTTATTCAAATGGATTTAACTGAAAAGTCAGCATACCACTGCGTCAAAGACACACCCAAAATCTCCAATTTCATCGGAGCAGCACCCAATCGAGAGCCTCCTCCCCTTTCCGACGAGGAAGTGGATAGAGTGATCAATCGAACAGCACACATCGCCAAAGAAATTGCTGCACGTCCAAAGATGCATTTTGAGAAGGGCGAGCGGCTGCGGGTGATCGATGGTCCGTTCACCAACTTCATCGGCGACGTAGATGAAGTGAAGGCTGACAAGATGAAACTTCGTCTCCTTATCTCTGTTTTCGGCCGACCAACACCGGTTGAAATTGAGTTCAACAAAGTCGAGAAAGTCAAAGAAGGCGAATAATGTCGGGAAAGAGCAACAGGCCACTCAGTTACGGGAGTTACTTACGAGTTCCCGAGTTGCTCTCAATCCAGTCACCCAAAAGTGTAGAAGCTGGACATGAGGCTCACGACGAGCTTCTGTTCATCATCGTGCACCAAGCACATGAACTGTGGTTCAAACAAATCCTGCATGAACTCAAATCGGTCAGCGAAGTTTTTTCGTCCAACAGAACAGACGAAAAAACTCTTGGTGCGGCCGTTTCTAGGCTCACAAGAATTTCAGAGATTCAAAAAGTCTTGATAGATCACCTCCGCATTCTTGAGACAATGACTCCATTAGATTTTCTCGAATTTAGAGATTTGGTATCTCCTGCATCAGGATTCCAAAGCGTACAATTTCGAATTCTTGAGTCGACGCTTGGGGTTAAGCGCGAACACCCTCTACTGGCGAATCCAAACTCTCCGTTTGTGAAAAGTTTAACAAGCGAAGAAGTGATTCAAATGAAAAATGCAGAGTCGAAGCCCTCATTATTCGAGTTGATTCAGAACTGGCTCGAAAGAACCCCGTTTCTTGAAACTTCTGATGGATTCACTTTTTGGCAGGAATACCAAAGCTCGCTGCGTGAACACCTCCAGCGTGACAGACGCTTTATTGAAGCGCATCCGCTTCTTACTGAAGAAGAAAAGCAGCGGCAACTGAGTGAAGTGGAAAAAACAGAGTCCTATTTCCAAGCTCTTTTTAATCAAAAATTGCACGACTCACTTGTTGAACAAGGAGCACGCAGACTCAGTCTGAAAGCAACCCATGCAGCATTGTTTATTAACCTCTACAGGGAAGAACCAATCCTCCAGTTGCCTTTTCGGATTCTCACTCTCCTCGTAGACATGGACGAACTGCTGCAGCAATGGAGAGCTCAGCACGCAATCATGGTGCATAGAATGATAGGCATTCGAGTAGGTACCGGCGGCTCTATGGGCTATGGGTATTTGCGTTCCACTTTGGATAAAACAAAAGTATTTGCCGATCTTTTCAATCTTTCTACTTTCTTGCTCCCCCGATCCTCGCTACCCCTGTTGCCCGATACTCTCCGAAAAAGCATGGGATTTGCTTTTCAAAACTGAAAACAGCAGACTCATCGAGCATGCCACCCATGAAAACCTGAAGAAATTATTAATAAAAAAGTCTTCGATAGACACTTTGACGGTTGACTATGTCCAATTTTCAAAGTCCATGAAAGCATGCGATGAGTGCATTTCTCGTTGCAATACTCCGCTTTATCGAAAGGCTGACCATGAAGGTACGAATCGCTTATGTGATTGGTATTGGTGCTCAACTGATCGCTCTAGCATCCTTCGCTTCTTGCATTCGATCTGAGACCGTTTCGCATCCTGCCAGCGACTCCACACTTGCTCAAATACAGGCAAGCTGCAGGTCTGAAAGACTCTTTTTATTTTCGCACTCAACGCCGACACTCGAAGGCTCAAAAGAACAGGATTGGTCCTGCTGGTACATATCACGAAGCAACCGCGTATACGGACAGCCCAATGAAGAAGAGAGTCGGAAGATGCTCGCTGAGTCCGAACCCATCGTTGGAAGATATATTAACTCGAATGTGCTTACCTCAAGACTGGCCGAGATTGATCGGCAGCGAAATGCCATTATGTGGCTGGGAACCGGATTAGCTCTCCTCGGTTGTGGCGCCCTCGCAGCTGGCAGCGGCGGACTCGCTTTGGCCGCCTGTACACTTTTAGGGTCATCGCCTGCGGCATACGATGTTTTGGGCGGCGATCCATCGATCGGAGCGAACGAAGCGTGGCGTAAAATGACAGAGATGAGCGACGACGAGATCATGAAAATGGAATGCAACGCGATCGACAATATTGTTCAACAAGCACGACTGATTGACAAAAAGATCCTGCCATTCGGGCGAGGATCATCCAAAAAAGCATGCCCTTCAGCAAGCAGTCTGCTTAAAGGAATGAAGGGTGTTTATGGACTTCAAGCAGGTGTCGAAGAGGTTCGCAAACTTAAGCCACCGGCTTCTTCTGCAAAATAAAAAAAGGCTACCCAATTGGGTAGCCTTTTTCAGCTTTGGGCTGAAGGGATTCGCACTTAGGCATCAACATTCGACACTGTACCAGCGCCAACTGTACGACCACCTTCGCGGATTGCGAAACGAAGACCTGGCTCCATAGCAACTGGAGTGATCAACTCAACGCTGATCTCAACGTTGTCACCAGGCATAACCATTTCAACGCTTGCAGGAAGCTCAACAACACCTGTCACGTCAGTTGTACGGAAGTAGAACTGAGGACGGTAGCCCTTGAAGAAAGGCTTATGACGGCCGCCTTCATCTTTGTTCAAAATATAAACCTGAGCCTTGAACTTGCTGAAAGGCTTGATCGAGCCAACCTTGGAGAGAACTTGTCCACGCTCAACTTCTTCGCGCTTAGTACCACGAAGGAGAACGCCAACGTTGTCGCCAGCCTGACCTTGGTCAAGGATCTTACGGAACATTTCAACACCAGTACACGTCGTCTTGGTCGTTGGGCGAATACCAACGATTTCGATTTCGTCACCAGTCTTAACAATGCCTTGCTCAATACGACCAGTTACAACAGTACCACGGCCGGAAATTGAGAACACGTCTTCGATAGGCATCAAGAACGGCTTATCAAGTGGGCGCTGTGGCTCAGCAATGTATGAATCAACTGCGTCCATCAATTCGAAAATGCACTTGCTTGCTGCGTCGTCACGTGCGCCTGTGCCTTTTTCAAGTGCACTCAGTGCCGAACCGCGAATGATAGGTGTGTCATCACCGGGGAACTTGTACTTGCTGAGCAGGTCGCGAACTTCCATTTCAACCAAGTCTGTGAGTTCTGGGTCAGCGATGTCGCACTTGTTGAGGAACACAACGATGTAAGGAACGCCAACCTGACGTGCCAACAAGATGTGCTCGCGAGTTTGTGGCATGGGGCCGTCAGTTGCAGCGCAAACAAGGATTGCACCGTCCATCTGTGCAGCACCAGTAATCATATTCTTCACGTAGTCAGCGTGCCCGGGGCAGTCCACGTGAGCGTAGTGACGGTTGTCAGTTTCATATTCGATGTGGGCCGCGTTGATTGTAATACCGCGAGCCTTCTCTTCAGGAGCTTTGTCGATTTCATCGAACTTCGTAGCTGCCTTGTTGAAAGCCTTCGCCAACACAGCAGAGATCGCTGCTGTCAGCGTCGTCTTACCATGGTCAACGTGTCCAATTGTACCAATGTTCATATGAGGCTTAGAGCGCTCAAATTTTTCCTTTGCCACCGCGGCATCCTCCAGACATTAAAACGATATAAACCGCCCCGAATGTCTTAAGGGCGGGCACGGTGCGGCAGTGATACAAAACCTGAAATTAAAATGCAACAAGCCTGTGAGGCTTTTTGACCGCCCTAAACATCTTCAGTTTCATCGAGATTTTTATCGACCCGGCGCCTGACAAGCATTTCACGTACCGATCGTAGCCGGTGCTCCTTTTGAGGGTCACTTGAGTCAACCCCACCTAAAGCCCGCAATCTATCAGCCGTGTAAAAACCCTCAAAATCAAGATTTGGGAGGGGTTGATACTCGGCATTCACGTGTAACTTAGCCTCAAGCGGTATCGTAAGTATGACTTTCCACCAACTGGCTATGAAGACAATCAAAACCGAAATGAAAGTCCCACTGGGAGAAATAGAAAAAAGCTCAAATTCTCGCGGAACTACGGCAAAGAGAACTGCAGCAACCAACGTCTGAATCGCGGTGTATGTTGTCGCACTGAGCGAGTCTTTTCGCCAAGTCTGCAAATTAATAGGGAGTAACAGAAACACCAACTGAGCGAGGATCGCCACACTCAGCGGGAAATAAAGGTGAATCAATTCTACCCAGTTTGTGTCCATGGGTTGCGCCCCTGCATTGAGTCTCGTAACGTCATCGGCCTTGGGGCTTTTAGGTTCAGCGCCGTTCTTGCCCTGAAGCAGTCAAAACCAGTCACAACCCTGCAAGGAGTACCGCACGTGAAGCTTTTTATGATTCCGTCATGCCCATTCGTTCAACGCGTACTCATCGGCTGCCGTGTCAGAGGTATTTCGAATTCCCAGCTTAAAACTGAGCAAATTGACCTTTCGAACCCGCCATCGCAACTCCTGAGTGTGAATCCCACGGGAAGTGTTCCAACTCTTGTTAACGAAGACGGATCAGGTTTCCATGAAAGCCATGCTGTTATGCAATTCCTTGACAGCCTAGACGCTCAGGGTCCGAAACTCTTTGGAATCTCGCCTTTCGAAGTTGCGCGAACTCAAGCGCAGCTCGAACTACTTGCCTCGAGAGTGTTGGGACCAATTCAACAAGCTCTGTACACTAAGGGAAACTTGAACTTACTGCGCACCGCCGCAAGTCAACTCACGCAATGCTTTGAGCACCTCGACGAGGCGCTTAAAGATTCGGGCGGCCCATTTTTGGGAGGCTCTCAATTAAGTGCTGTCGATATATCATTAGCTCCATTTTTAGTGCGACTGCCGATTTTATTTGAACTCTATCCTTGGATTCCCAGGCCAGAAAGAGAAAGCAGATCGACTGCCTATCTTGATGCAATTCGGGGTCATGAGGCCGTTCAAGGAGCAATGCCGTCTGAGGAGGACATCCGAACCAGCGTGGTAAACTTTTCATTACCAGATACCCTCCTCTCGAATTGCATCAATGCACCGAGGACACTGCTGAAAAATCAGCAAACAGCTGTAAGCGAATCGAACGGCAGTCTGACTCAATGGCGGGTTGAGCATGACGGCAAAGGATATTGCTTGAAAGCAAAGTTTGACTTTAAATCACATTCAGAAGCTGTCGCCTTCCTGAGCTGGCTTCATGACGCACAGGAAACCACTGACCATCACACATCAATTTCAATGTACGATTTTCAATTTGCTGAAATAACGATGGTGACTCATGAACCTCAGTGGGGCATTTCTGAAAAGGATTTAGCCCTCGCAAAAGCAATTCAAAATTTCTTCTCTGGATACAAAACCAAATGAGCATAAAGCCCATCAACCAAAAACTAGAAGCCATTCGATACAGCCGTGGGCACTTGAGCGTTTTAGACCAACTCAAATTGCCACACGAAACGCATTTCTTTCAAATCAGAAATGCACGCGAAGGAGCAGAAGCTATCATATCAATGCAGGTGCGTGGCGCGCCCGCTATTGCAGTGACAGCTGCGCTCAGCCTTGCTGTTGAAATTCCATCACTCAAAGTGAACACAGCTTCATTGAGTGGATTCATTGCATCTATTGAAGAACGCCTCTCAGTTTTGGCAGCAAGCCGACCAACGGCGGTCAATTTGTTTCAAGCCATTTCCCATTTGAAGCAGGTGATTGCTGAGGCAAAAAATACTCTTGCTGACAAATCAGAGTCGGTCAGTATTTTAGCTGAAAAACTCATTTCGTACGCTGAGGGAATGCTCGAAAAAGACCTCTCAGACAATCATGCTATTGGTTCTTTTGGAGCTGACTTATTCAATTCCGCTAAAGCCAACTCACTTCGCATTCTCACACACTGCAACACCGGAAGCCTCGCTACGGTTGGTTACGGGACAGCCCTCGGTGTCATTCGAACTTTACGCGACAGAGGACAACTTGCTCACGCCTATGCAACCGAAACTCGACCATACAATCAAGGCGCAAGACTGACGGCCTTTGAGCTCGTTTTCGAGGAAATCCCGTCCACACTGATAGCAGATTCTATGGTTTCATTTTTGATGGCAAGAGAAAAAATAGATGGCGTCGTTGTTGGTGCAGATCGAGTCGTGGCGAATGGTGACACCGCAAATAAAGTTGGTACGTACCAAATCGCCATCGCCGCACGGCATCACGGCGTACCATTCTACGTTGCGGCACCGTTAACTTCGATAGACACAACACTTACCACCGGTCGAGAAATCAAAATCGAAGAACGTCCTTCGCAGGAACTCACACATATCTTTGGACAACGGATTGCAGCTCGTGGCATTGGCGTATGGAACCCTTCTTTTGATGTCACTCCTGCAAATCTCATCTCCGGTATTATCACCGAGCGCGGTGTGATTTTCCCAAATCCCTCAACTGAAGTATTCGATATCGAAAAGTTTTTGCAGGAGACGCGTCCATCATGACTTTTGCTCCGAAAAACAGGTTTATTCTAGCCCAAAACAAAGCAGTTTCACCTCATGCGCTAGTCACTTACCGCGTTAAAAAATCGCTACATGGCCCAGAAATTTTTGAAGAAATTGCGATTGGGCAAACTGTAGGAGCTTGGGATGAGCGTCACGTCCCTGCTGAAATTCTCGGGCAACAAGTCGCAAAAGTCATGCACGTCAATGAGTTTCATGAATTTTTCGAGGCCACACTCGCTTTTCCGTTTGCACTGTGGAACGGAGATTTGAGCTGGCTCCTCACTCTGATTTTTGGAAAAATGAGCTTCTACCAAGGAGTGACCTTAACGGCACTTGAATTCGAAAAAGGGTGTCTGTCCCATGGTTCGCTCATGGGTCCGCAAACGAGCATTGACGCATTTCGAAAACGATTGGGCGTCAACCCAAACTCTCCATTGCTCATGGGTATTTTAAAACCAAATGTCGCGATGTCTGCCATTGCTCTTGCAGATCTTTATGCTGAAGTAGGAAACGCTGGCGTGCACATAGTTAAAGATGATGAAATTCGCCATGACGCGAACTTCAGCATCACACTGAAGCGAATCGAAAAGGTGGCTGAAAAAAAAGTGAGGGACAATCTGAAGACACTTTACGTTGTCCACGCACCCATCACGATGGAAACTTTGAAGGACCCCGAAAATTGGTCCAAACAACTTGAGTCATCCGGCGCCGACGCACTGTTGGTGAATGTATGGACTTGCGGACTCAGTGTTTTTCAAAGATTGCGTTTGGCCACGAAACTTCCGCTGGTTGCTCATCCCGCACTTGCGGGTGCTTTGGGGCAGGGAACACTCAACGACGCCATCGCGCCGTCGGTTTTGCTGGGTACACTCATGAGAGCCGCCGGAGCCGACCTCACTCTTTTTCCGAGTCCCTATGGAAAAATTGGACTCCCCCTCGAAACAGCAGCAGCTGTGGCTGATCAGTGTCGAGCTTCGTGGCAAGATTGCATATTGCCTTCCATCCCAGTGCCTAGCGCTGGGATTAAGCCAGAACATGTCGAGCTTGCATATCGCGACTTCGGATCAGACTTTGTTCTGAATGCAGGTACCGCCATATTTGCAAGCGGTGTTTCAGTTGCAGATTCTGCGAGAAAGTTCCTTCAAAAGATGGAGGTATTGAATAGTGCGAAGTGAGCGACGTTTTAAATTCGATGCCAGCGGCCAATGTCCGCTCACACTCTTGGAGCAAATTCAGTTGAGCACTCTCTGCGAAATTGCAAAACGCCTTGACTCTCGTTTTGCAATACCAGCCACGAGCAGTAATTTCAGCATTCGCAGCTCAGGACGAGGCTTTCTCGTATCACGATCCGGAAAACACAAAAGAAACCTCAATCCGTCTGACTTTCTTCTTGTGGACATGAATGGCGACGCAGTCGCGCCGGTAGCTCCAAAAGCCAGCGATGAAACTTTACTGCATGCATTGATTTACCGACACTGCCCCAGCATCAACGTAATTCTGCACTGCCATGCTCCAGAACTTGAAAAGGTGTCACCGCCTGAGGTTAAACTTCAGGGACACGAACTTCTTAAAGCTCTCGGCTTGCCCGACCACAAAACGGCTTTCGAGATTGCGGTCTATCCAAACAGCCAAGATATGACTGCTCTTGCAAAGAAAATTGAGCAAAAGCAGTTCACATTAGAGATCGAACAGAACAAACCAGTGCTTTTCGTGCTTGCTCAACATGGAATTTACTGCGGCTGGAATACACTTGGGCGGACAGAGGCAGCTCTCGAGGCGGTTCTGCATTTACTGAAACACTCAAACTGGAAATCAGCTTAAAAAATAAGCGTGGGGACTCATATGCAAATCTATATGCTCCTAGGAATCGGACTCACAGCAGGCTTTATGAGCGGTCTTGTTGGCATTGGTGGCGGCCTCGTTATTGTCCCCTTACTGGTTATGCTGGCTGGCATGAGTCAAATCGCCGCACAAGGTACATCAATTGGAGCGCTCATTCTTCCTGTGGGAATTTTCGCAGCTATCAAATACTACAAAGCAGGGAACCTTGACCTGCGAGCTTCGGCTTTCATTGCTATCGCGATGTCAGTGGGTGCATTCCTTGGTGCGACACTCGCTTTGCAACTTCCACAGGACACACTTAAAAAGATTTTTGGTATTGTGCTGGTCTCGGCCGGACTCAAGTACCTGCTGGCTAAGTAAAACTGACACCAATTATTATCTATTTTGGGAGCACTTATGTCTAATACACAGCAACCTTCCGTCGCCTATTTTTGTATGGAATACGGTCTCGATACTGCTCTCAAAATCTATTGCGGCGGCCTCGGCATTCTTGCCGGCGATACACTCAAGGGTGCAAAAGACAACAATTTACCACTCGTGGGAATCGGTCTCAAATGGAAACAAGGTTACACGGAGCAAAGAATTGATTCCAAAGGACAACCCTTCGACTGTTACCACAATTTTCAGTATCCAGAGCTCAAAGACACTGGCGTAAAAGTTAGCGTTAAAATTAGACAAAATGATGTTACATGCAAAGTTTGGCTCTGCGACAGCTACGGCAACGCTCCTCTTTACCTCCTGGACACCGACCTTCCGGAAAACGCTGACAAATGGATCACAGGACAGCTTTATGGTTGGTTCAGTGAGGAGAGAATTGCTCAAGAAATTGTATTGGGAATCGGCGGAGTCAAGGCTCTACAGGCACTAGGTCATAACGTAGACGTGTACCACTTCAATGAAGGACATGCCGCTCTCGCAGGCATCGAACTCATCAAGCAGAAGATGGGTGGAGGCCAGAGCTTTCAAGATGCCTGGAATGCAACACGCCAACAAATTGTGTTCACAACTCACACACCAATCAAAGAGGGCAACGAGCACCACAACCACGAGCTCCTGCAGTACATGGGAGCCAGCCTCGGCCTGAGCATCGAGCAGCTCCACCGCATTGGCGGAACGCCCTTCAACATGACAGTTGCCGGCCTCCGCTTGTCGCGCAACTCTAACGCGGTTGCACAGCTTCACGCCGAAACCGCAAATCAAATGTGGAGCGATGTCGCTGGACGTTCGTCCATAGTTGGGATCACGAACGGCATTCACGTTCCCACTTGGGTTGATGAAAGAATGCAGCAGAAATTTAACTCAACAGAAGACATGTGGAATGCCCACATGGCGGTTAAAAAGGACACTATCAACTTCATCAAAGAGCGCAGTGGTGTCGCCCTCAATCCAGATTCATTGCTCATAGGCTTTTCTCGCAGAGCTGCTCCATACAAGCGAAGCAACCTCATTTTTGCATACGAAAACAAGCTAGGTGAACTGCTTAAAACAGGTAAAGTACAGATTGTTTTCTCAGGTAAGGCTCATCCACTCGACGACACTGGAAAAGCAATTGTTCACAACCTCGTGCAGATGTCTCGTCAATATCCAAACAGTGTTGTCTTTCTAGAAAACTATGACATGGACATTGGCCGTGCACTCACCCGTGGATGCGATGTTTGGCTCAACAACCCTAGAAGGCCGCTTGAGGCTTGCGGAACCTCCGGTATGAAAGCCGCAATGAACGGTGTTTTGAACGTGAGTATTCTTGATGGTTGGTGGCCCGAAGCATGTCAGCATGGTGTGAACGGCTGGGCAATTGGCGACGAACAAGTCCCTGACAATGTTGCAGCCCAAGATGAACGCGACGCTCTCGCGTTGTATCAAACTCTCGTAGATGAAGTGATCCCAACGTTCTACAACGACAAACAGCGTTGGCTTAAGATGATGAAGTCGAGCATCGAATCATGCACCGAGGCCTTTTCTGCCGATCGCATGCTGCGCGAATACTACGATCGTCTCTACAAGGCGCAGCCACAGATCATTTCTTAATCTCTTGTTACTCAAACTCCAGATTCGCCACCGAAGGTACTCTGGATTGCGATGAATGCATAAACACTCATCGCAATCCATCTCCAGAAACCTTTACAAATCGAATTTCTTTGTGGGCATCCTTCTTCTCAGTTGTCGGACCCCACTCGTATAGAACACCAACATCACCCTCAACTCTCACCATGTCGGAATATCCTGAAAACTGACCCTCGGGTGAGTAGGTTGCATACAGGCGCCATTTGCGCCCGTTGTTGGCACTCACTCGTATGCTCCCCATGGTTCGCGCTGTGGTACTCATTGGATTAGAGAAAAGGATTTTGTCGCCAAAACGCAGCAGGCTCCCTTGAACCCCACTGGGCTCTGTGAGCTGCGTGTCGATGTAGGCCGGATCAAATGTTTTTCCGCCGTCTTTACTTATACCTGCAGTCCTAGCGTTGACACTGTCCCCGCTGCGCGAGTTCATCATGATATGCCCGTTGGGCAGCTCCACGACTGTACTTTCAGTACTCTTCAGATTGAGAGAACCACCGATTGACCAACTCTCACCATTGTCATCCGAGAAAATGACGTGGGAATACGTTTTTGAGTTTTCAGCAAGATGTCTCGCAGCAATGATAATTCTGCCTTTGTAGGGCTCAAATTGTTTAACAATTCCATGGACGGGACCCAAACCTGTCCAACCCCAATCTCCTTTTGCAGGAGGATCAATAAATCTACCTTTGCT
>JBEAPS010000010.1:0-16854 GCA_041164285.1 Pseudomonadota bacterium | reverse complement strand
AAGCCCCAAAATTTCCGACTTTCCAATACCACCGCGCCTCAAAATATCGATCGACTTATCTCGGTTAACCCTAAGAACGGTTGACTCAATTCCAATGCCGCACTCCCCGCCATCAACTATCCACAACTTATCCACATCTGGAAAATCACTCAGAACATGTTGGGCACTCGTAGGGCTCACATGACCAAATAAATTGGCACTTGGAGCAGCAACGGGAACATTACACATCTGCAGAAACTTTAGAGCTACAGGATGATTGGGACAACGCAGCCCAACCCACCCCGATCCACCAGTCACGCTACGCGATATTCGGTCTGGGTGGCTTGGAAGAATTACCGTGAGCGGGCCGGGCCAAAAAGCCTTCGCCAAGCACTGATGAACTTCTTTCTGCCATTCACTCGTATCTGGGGATATAAACTGCTCTGACTGCTCGAAACTAAAGCAATGGACAATCAGCGGATCAGTCTGAGGCCTCCCTTTTACTGCGAACACAAGGGATACGGCATCTCCATTACCTGCATCAGCACCCAAGCCATAAACAGTTTCAGTCGGGAATGCGACTAAACAACCATTCCTTAAATTCGCTGCTACTTGATGAAGGTTGGTCACTTGATCCGCTTTCACGACCGTTGTCATGTTCACTCCCCCTGGTTTTGGCTCGTTAGCATGTTGTCAACAACTTATCCACATCTTTTCAACTGTGAAATAAAATGTATTTTCAATAACTTAAACCGAACTCATTCAGTTATGCACACTCTCATTCTCTTCACATAAATTGCTATTAACTTTTGCAGAAAATGAACTGTGCACAAGTTGTGGACGAGATGTGCACGCAGCGTTGATAACATCGAGTGCAAAAATTTTAAGCAAAAATCTATCCACACAAATTGGAATGCTTGAACAGTTTTTCAACCCTCTCATGCACACGTTTTCCACAGGGTTCTTTTCGATAAATATCAATACTTACGAGTCGTTATAAAGGTGAAGTCGACTTATCAACAAAAACAGCTCACACCTACTACTTCAACTACTCATAAAAACTAAAAATTATATTGAATAAGGAGAAGATGGGCATGTGGATCAAATGGATGAGGCGCTTGTACAGGCTCCTTTCCTCATGTAGACCAGTGCAGCAAAATAAAAGCCGCCAAAGGAGTTGAGCAATGCATCAACAACGCATGCTCCCAGAGAGTCAAGACAACTTGACTGCTGGAGAAAGCACATCATCAATCAAAGCAGTCATTGACCGTGATAAGCTCGCCGAAGCACTCGTAGCTGTATCCGCAGCTCAAGCTGACGGTGATGTCGGTTGGGTTCAATTTCAGTTTGCTGGTGAGGGGCGTGTTGTTCTGAGTGCACTCAGTCACAACCTTTCTATCCGTTATTCCTTCGATGCACAGTACGATGGTCTGGGTGTTGTGAAGGTCTCAGGCAAGCAATTGAGTGAGTACGTTCGACAACTCCCCCCAGAAAAAATCACTCTCACTGCAGAACTTCCTCAGCGGCTGGTTGTAAAATGCGGACGCTCGTCGGCAAAGTTACAACTTATCCAGGACCAGACACAAACCGATGTCGTTGTTCCACAGGAAGGCAGCTCAGTTATTGTAAAGGGTGAATATCTCGAGCGTTGGGTCAATTCGTTTAGGGACTTTGTTTCCACCGACGATACGCGGTTCTACGCAAACGGTGCTTTGATTTGGGCCGATACTGCTCAAGGACTGTCTTTGCAGGCAGTTGCTTCGGACGCTTATCGGCTTGCCAAGGCCCAACTTAACGATGGCCTGCGAGCTGAGCATATTGAAGATAGTGCAGTTCTTGTTCCTAAAAAGGCTCTCGACGAACTAAGAAGGCTATGTGCAGCTCACCCAGAAGTCGATTACAAGCTTCGATGGCATGGAGATCGCCTCTTCTTTGCTGTTGAAACTGAAAACTATGTGATGGTTTCAAAGTGTATCCCTGGGAAATATCCTCCCTACACTTCGGCAATCCCACAAAAGGTTAATTTCTCGGTGAATGTAGGGTTGTCTCCACTGCTAGAGAGTGTGAAGCGAGTGTTGTTGTTTGCTGACAAAAACAGAATCATTAAACTCGCATTCGATGGTCCAATTCTTGATGTTCAAAGCTTCACTCCCGGCTTGAAGGAAGGTGAGGAGGTCATTGAGCTTGCAACATCGGTTGAGCAACCATTTGTTGTTAATTACAATGGCACACTGCTCACCGGTATCCTGAATGTTCTTTCAGGAGCTCAGCTGAAGTTTTCTTGGGAAAATGTCAATCGCCCGGTCATGATTACGGGTGAAGCTGAAAAAGGCGTAGATGTATTTTATTTGCTCGTTCCGACTCGTTTTTGAGGGGTATGGGCACGCAATTTGCGGTCAGTGAGTTTTGGCGTACTATGCACAGCCTGAAGTCACTTCATTCAGAATTTTCACTATGACTTCCAAGTCAATGGAAGATAGGGGATACGAGACTTATGTTTTTCCTCTCACAGCCACGCATGGCAACTCTTTCTCAGGATCCTACACAATACGGTGCAAATCAAATTCAGATCCTCGAAGGCCTTGAGGCAGTCAGAAAGCGTCCGGGAATGTACATTGGTGACACGTCGGTCAACGGCCTACACCATCTCGTATACGAACTTGTTGATAACTGCATCGACGAATACCTTGCTGGTCATGGCAATACCGTCGAAATAACTCTTCATGTCGACGGCAGTGTTACGGTATCGGATAATGCCCGTGGTATTCCGGTAGATGTGCACTCAGAGGGGAGAACAGCCCTCGAAGTCGTCATGACAGTTCTGCATGCAGGCGGAAAGTTCGATAATAGTGTTTATAAAGTTTCAGGTGGCCTTCATGGTGTTGGTGCATCTGTCGTGAACGCGCTGTCCTCACACTGTAGAGTTGAGGTTCGGAAAAACGGAAAAGTTCATGTTCAAGAGTACAAATGTGGTATTCCACAAGGCCCTGTCCAGGTGATAGGCACCACAGAACTGACAGGGACAAGGACCACATTCAAACCCGACGCAACAATTTTTGAAACCACAGAATTGAGTTTCGACCATCTTCAAGGGCGACTGCGTGAATTGTCATTTCTCAATAAAGGCATATGTATTAAGCTTATTGATGAAGTCACCGACAAAACTGCTGAGTTTAAAGCTGATGGCGGCTTGTTATCCTTTGTTGAATTTCTAAACCGTTCTAAAAATCCAATCCACCCAAAACCACTTTATGTTCAAACAGAAAAAGACAATTGCGCAGTTGAGGTTGCACTTCAGTGGAATGATGGATATTCGGAATCAGTTTTCTCCTACACAAATAATATCAATACAGTTGAGGGTGGAACTCACCTCACTGGCTTTAGGTCTGCGCTGACTCGTGTTGTCAACTCCCTCGCTACTGATGACAAGGGTGCGCAAAGCTTGAAGGAAGGTCTTTCTGCGGATGATATTCGTGAAGGCCTGACCGCGGTTCTCTCTGTCAAGATTCCTGACCCTCAATTCGAGGGGCAAACAAAAAGCAAACTT
This sequence comes from Pseudomonadota bacterium, assembly GCA_041164285.1. Classification (GTDB taxonomy): domain Bacteria; phylum Bdellovibrionota_B; class Oligoflexia; order Silvanigrellales; family Silvanigrellaceae; genus RFOM01. The sequence goes on along the minus strand of JBEAPS010000010.1, from coordinate 13,328 downwards.
GGCAACTCTCGTGTTCGAACGGTTGTTGAAAGCATTCTTAATGAAAAGCTCAGTGAATATTTTCACGAGAATCCAGATGTAGCAAAAAAGATTGTTTCAAAAATTGTTGATGCTGCACGTGCGCGTATCGCAGCACGAAAAGCGCGAGAATTGACCCGTCGAAAAGGTGCTCTCGATTTTTCTGGGCTTCCTGGAAAAATTGCCGATTGCCAAGAAAAAGATCCCTCATTGTGTGAAATTTTTATCGTTGAGGGTGACTCGGCAGGTGGATCGGCTAAGCAAGGTCGCGACCGTAAGGTTCAGGCAGTTCTTCCGCTCAAAGGAAAAATTCTCAACGTTGAGAAAGCCTCCGCCGACAAAATGGTTGCCAACCAAGAAATTAGAATGTTGGTACAGGCGCTGGGCACTGGTATTGGACGAAATGATTTCGACATTTCCAAGATTCGTTATCATAAAATCGTAATTATGACGGATGCCGATGTTGATGGTGCTCATATCCGCACCCTTTTGCTCACATTCTTTTACAGACAGATGCGCGAGGTTATTGAGCGTGGACACCTGTATATAGCTCAACCACCTTTGTACAAATATAAAAAGGGCAAAACAGAAAAATACATTAAAGATGAGCCCGATCTTCAAGGTTTTCTTCTTGAAAACTCACTGTCAGATGCTCATGTAGTTGACTCCTCAGGGAATCAAATAGAGAAAACGCAGGTTCGAAATATGTTGACGTGCGTTGAACGTTACAACAGGATTTTTGGGATTTTATCGCGACGAAGAACAGCACCAGTCGTTGAGTTTTTTGCAGCCTACAAAGATCTGTCGGCAGGGAGTTTCTTTGATAAAGCCAAGCTCACTCAAGTCATCACAGACCTGACAGATGTTGTATCAAAACTTGGTCACATTCAGACTAATATTGAATTCGATAATGAGCACAATCGTTATTTTGCTCTGATTGCTCTTCAAATAGCTGGTAAGCCAGTCCGTTTCCGCCTTGATACAGAGTTTGTTGAATCGAATGAGTTTTCAGAGTTGCGTCGTCTGCATGATCAACTCGAGGAAGGTCAGGCATTGCCTCTGAAATACGTCACAGAAAAGAAAACAAAAGATGTTAAAAATTGGATAGCATTGCATCAATTCCTTCTTGTTGAGGGTCGACAAGGTGCCTACATCCAGCGCTACAAGGGCTTGGGTGAGATGAACGCTGAGCAGCTTTGGGAAACAACAATGAATCCAGAGTTTCGCCAGCTACTGCGCGTAGAAATTGAAGACGCGATAGCGGCAGATGACCTCTTCTCTATGCTCATGGGCGATGAAGTTCCTCCCCGTAAGGAATTCATTGAAACCAACGCATTGAATGTTCGAAACCTCGATTTCTGAAAACAAAAGTTAGGTGACCATTATGTCTCAGAATCAAAGTCATGGCATTGTCGGAATCAATATCAACGAAGAAATGAAAAACGCGTACCTCGATTACGCTATGAGCGTTATCGTAAGTCGAGCTTTGCCCGATGTGCGAGACGGCATGAAACCGGTTCATCGTCGAGTTCTTTATGCAATGTATGAACACAACAACGTTTATAATAAGCCATACAAAAAGTCGGCGCGTATTGTCGGTGATGTGATGGGTAAGTATCACCCTCATGGCGACTCAGCCATTTATGATGCTCTAGTGAGAATGGCTCAAGATTTTTCGATGAGATATCCACTCATCGATGGTCAGGGAAATTTCGGAAGCATTGATGGCGATAGTCCTGCGGCCATGCGATACACGGAAGTTCGTCTCGCTAAAATTTCTGAAGCGTTGATGCAGTCACTCGATGAGGACACTGTCGACTTTGGTCCTAACTACGACAATAGCGAACGAGAACCACGAGTACTCCCTACGGTGTTTCCCCAGCTTCTAGTCAACGGACAATCGGGAATTGCTGTTGGGATGGCGACCAATATTCCTCCCCACAATCTCACCGAAGTGATCGATGCGCTTATTCACTTGATCGACAATGAGGGTGCATCAATTGAACAGTTGATGAGTTATGTGAAAGGTCCTGACTTTCCGACTGCTGGGATGATTTGTGGTCTCAAGGGCATCAATGATGCTTACAGAACTGGCCGTGGATCTATTACTATTCGCGGTCGTGCGACGGTGGAACAAACTAAGAATGGTCGTGAGCAGATCATCATCACCGAGCTTCCTTATCAAGTAAATAAGGCAACGCTGATTGAGCGCATTGCTGAACTTGTTAAGGAGGAAGAAATTGTCGGAATTTCAGATATCCGTGATGAATCGAATAAGGAAGGCATTCGTATTGTTATCGAGGTGAAAAAAGGTGAGAACGGTGAAATCCTTTTGAATCATCTCTATAAGCGAACACGCCTTCAGGACTCCTTTGGAGTCAATATGGTTTGTATCGTTCGTGGTATACCCAAGCTCGTCAACCTCAAGGAAGCGCTTTCGCACTTTGTCGACCATCGATACGAAGTGATTACCCGACGCACAAGCTTCAGACTTCGCAAAGCTGAGGAACGTCTTCATATTTTGGAAGGTTTGAAAATTGCGGTCGACAACCTCGATGAGACTATTGAACTTATCCGCAAGGCTCCAAGCCCCGATGAAGCTCGCGAAGGTTTGATCAAGCGATTCGAGTTGAGTGAGCGTCAAGCGACGGCAATTTTGGAAATGCGGCTTTCACGTATTACCGGACTTGAGCGCGAGAAGATTGTTTCAGAGCATGCAGAAATTCTTGTTACAATTGCTGACCTCAAAGATATTCTTGCCAAGCCAGCTCGTGTTGCAGCTATTGCAAGAGAAGAGTTTGTAGAGCTTCGTGAATCACACGGCGACCAGCGTCGCACTGAAATCACAACTGACGCCGGGGATGTCAACCTCGAGTCTTTGGTCACGCCCGCAGATGTGTTCGTAACGTTCTCCCAAAATGGATACGTTAAGCGCGTTCTTCAAGATGAATTTAGGTCACAACACAGAGCTGGAAAAGGCAAAACAGGTGCTGCACTTAAAGATTCAGACTTTGTTCGCTTCACACTCAGAGCGCATACACACGACCATGTGTTGATGTTCTCTAATTTCGGAAAAGTTTACTGCTTTAAGGTTTACGAGTTACCTGAGGCGGCTGCCAATGCGCGCGGCAAGTCGATCGCGCAGATTCTCACATTGCAGTCGGGTGAGCAGATTACAGCCATGCTGCCAGTCACCGAGTTTTCTGAAAATATGTTTGTTTTCATGTGCACATCGCAGGGCACTGTGAAAAAGACGGAACTGTCGGCGTTTTCAAATATTCGTGCAACAGGCCTTCGTGCAGTGAATCTTGATGAGGGTGACGCCCTTGTTTCGGTCAGGATCACTAATGGTAAAAACCAGATGATTTTGACAACCGCAAACGGCCGAGCGATCCGATTTAACGAAGATGAAGTTCGGTCAATGGGTCGCACAGCGCGTGGCGTCACAGGTATCAATATGGAAGACAGTGACACAGTTGTTGCAGCTGAAGTTGTCGATCCAACTGCTCAGGAAAAGCTTTTAGTTGTGACCGAATTTGGTTACGGCAAGCGAAGTGAGCTTGAAGAGTATCGACTGACAGGCCGAGCTGGCAAGGGTGTCAACGCAATTCGGGTGACTGAGCGTAATGGTAAAGTCGTTGCGTTATTGGCCGTCCCAGATTCCGCTGACTTGATGATGACTACAAACACTGGTCGTGTGCTTCGTATTCATACGAAGAGTGTGAAGGTTATTGGCCGTTTAACACAAGGTGTTTGTTTGATGAGAATTTTGGATGGAGAACGAGTTGTATCGGTCTCAAAGCCGAATGAATTTGACGACACACCGGTAACACAATTAGACGTTGTTGAGGAGATTGAATAATGATGACCCCAAGGTTGGCTGTTTATCTTGGGAAAGTGTCACTTATTCTTGGGTCATTGGCCGCGTTGAGTTGCAGTGTGGTGTTGGACCAGCAGCTCGCTGATCGTGTGGACTCGCCATTGACCTTGGCAAGTCATCCCAGCAAGGCGATTGGATACGTACTCAACGCAGTTTTAGGTGCTGCCTACGAAAATGGCTCTCTCCAGTCTTATTCTGTGGCTACTTCTCAAATTCCCCAGCTATTAAAGTCTGAGTCAACCCCGCGTCTAGGATCAGCTCTTGCTGTGGAAAAGAGCGGTGCATTTCTTCTTGCTGGTTTTTCAGGCTCTAACTCGTATGTCCGCTTGTACAACTTGGATAGCCAAGGGATTGCATCTGGCTCCAACCGATCTTCCGACGTTGTGTACTTGGGTGATCGACGAATCAAGTCTATTCAAGTTTCAAAAGTTTCAGGTGAAGCAGATTGGTCTGTCGCAGTTTCTTCTAACCTGAGGACAAGCGCATCGAGCGTTTCCACGAAGTTGGACGTGTTTCGTTACTCGTCGACGGAAGGCTTTTCGAAGCTTTTGACTGCTCCTGACGACTTTTACACCCCAACAAGAGATGGTCCATTTGGTGCGTATTCCCTTTCGTGGAATGCTCCAATTATTTTTGAAAGTCTTGGTTTGGCAGTGGCCTTCCCACAGAGCAGCTCGGGTTATCAAGGTTCTTTTCCCACCGCTTTTGAGTGGCTTAGCGGAGATACAGGTGAATCCGAAAATGCGGATTTGAGAATTGTGTCTGCTTTGGCAATTGACTTAAGAAAACTATTCGCTGGATCTTCGGCAGAAACATCGATTGGCTATATTCCGCTTGCTTTCACCAAAAATGGTCTTGCAGGTAACGCCGCTTTAGCTGCTGATGCACCAGAGAACGAAGATCTTAGGTTCAGAGTTAACTATTCCGCTGCATTAGCTCTCGATTCAACGAACTCACCTTGTCAATTGAACGCCCCACTTCAGGCTCTTAAAGTTAATTCCGCTGTAGTCGCCTACGGGAGTAAGAGCAGTGTAGTGAGTTATGAGGGTTTTGATCAGGTCGCTTCTCAGTTGCGTACTCAGCTCAATGCCAATGAAAAGCAGCCTGTTTTGGGGCAACTTTTAAAAGCTCAACCAGTCGCTATGGCTGTAGCGGGTGATCCTGATGGAATTATTTCTCAGTTCTCTGTTGTGAAAGCCGGAGCTTTGTGCACAGTCGGATGGTTACGCACTGAGCGGGGTTTGAATAGCCTGGGTGCAGAGGGCAGTTTGTTGCAAATTGCCAGCGCACTTGAGCCAGGAAATTATGCAAAAATTCGACCTAGTTTAAAGGGAACAGTGGCTTGGTCTGTTATCAATGGCTCAAGCTTACTCACGGGCTCCTTTGGTGCTAATCAGCTACAGCAATTTGAGTTTGATGGTTCGAGTTTGACTGAAGGAGGGAAGTACCCGTGAAGTTTTTTTTGGACAGTGCGGATATCAATGAAATTAGACAAGCAGCAGAATTGGGAATCTGCGATGGTGTAACAACTAACCCAACACTCGTTGCCAAATCAGGTCAGGATTTTAGAACCCTCCTCAATGAAATTGTTCAACTGATTCCTGGTCCAATTTCAGCTGAAGTCGTTGGCCTGACAGCCCCTGAAATGCTCGCTGAAGCCGAGGTTCTTGCAAAGATTCACGAAAATATTGTGATCAAACTCCCATTGACTCCCGAAGGTTTGAAGGCATGTAAAGCACTCAGTTCCAGGCAGATAAAAACGAACGTGACGTTGTGTTTTCAGTCTGGGCAAGCTCTCCTTGCAGCCAAATGTGGTGCTACCTACATTTCCCCTTTCATCGGCCGACTTGATGATATCAGCCAAGATGGAATTCAGCTCATCCGCGAGATTAGGGATATTTACGACAACTATGAGTTTAAGACCCAGATCCTAGCAGCGAGCGTGCGACACCCCCAACATGTGATTCAATCAGCGCTTGCCGGGTCTGATGTAGCTACATGTCCATTGAAGGTTCTGATGGCCTTATATCAGCACCCATTGACCGATAAAGGGCTAGCGAGCTTTATGGAAGACTGGAAGAAAGCTAATCAGAAATCCATTGTTTAAGCAGTAAATGGATTGAACGGAGAACCCAGCACACAATGGAGTGTGCTGGGTTTTCATTTTATGAAATAAAGTTTGGTAAATTTATAAAAAGAGACGAAAAGTCCTAAAAAATCTGAAGAGGCGAAAACGTCAAATAAATTGTGATGCAAAATTGTGCGATTGGTGGTTTTTTTTCGGCTTTTTTTTCATCAGTAATTATGTTTTTTTAAAGCGTCATTTGGAAATAGTCAAAACCATAATTCGGAGCTTATGTGAGCAGAATTTTTATTCCAACAACAAACGCAGGAAAGCTCAGAGAATTTAATCATGCATTGTCTGCTTCAGATATAGAATGTATTGGTAATAAAGAGGCTCGCGTTTTACTTGGTGGCGATTTCGATTGGAAAATTCCAATCGAAGATCGTCATACATTTTGCGGAAATGGTTGTAAGAAATTAATAGAAGCGGTGCGGGTTTTTCCGAAGCTATCAGTCATGGGTGTGAATTCTGTATTGGTTGATGATTCTGGTCTATGTGTTTCTCGGTTGAATTTTGAGCCTGGTGTACATTCTGCAACATATGCGGGTGAACCTCGATGTGACAAAAGGAATCGTGAATTTTTAGCAGAGAAACTTAAGTCGGAGCTTAATTTATCTGATAGTGACTCTGAGCCCGCTTTCTTTGTATGTTCATTGCTTCGTGCGACGCCTTTTAAAGATGCAGCACACATGAGCAGTTCCAAACCTTTAAGCTTTTCAGATCTCATTGGTCAGTTGGAACTGGTTGAAGCCGAAATAATGAGGCAGTTGTCTGCTAGGCTCCACTTAGTAAGTACAGCAGCGTATTCATTCAAGCAGCTGGTTTGTTCAGGTGATGGCTTGTTTTTGGTTCAACTAGTTATGGGTTTTTGTGCTGGTAGAGTTGGGGTTAAAGAGCAAAATCTACTGGAAGGAGAGGGGCATGGTTATGATGCCATGTTTTTTCCGTCTCAGAAGCCAAGTTTGTCATTTGCAAGCATTCCGCTTGCTGAAAAGAATTTGATGAGTCATCGGTCAGAAGCACTGCGTGGTCTCAGCGTATCGGAGAAATCTCATAGTGCTCTTGGTGAAATTCAGGAGCTGTTTTGAGCATAATTTTCTTTGAAAAGCGCGTTTGGATGTCCTGCATATATTCAGAGTCTTCTTCACAGAGTCTATCGATCACTTGAGGGTGTGCTTTCAGGATAAAGCCTTCAGCTGGAATCTTTGTGAATTCTCGGACCATCTCTCGAATAATATCATATGCAACCGTTGCGGTGCTCTTTATTTCGCCTTTGCCTTCACAGTGGGGGCAAGGCGTGCAAAGTTTTTGAGCCAAACTCTCTTCAGTTCGTTTGCGCGTCATCTGCACAAGACCCATTTCGGATATTCTTAGCGCCGACGTTTTAGCTTTGTCTTTTTTGAGCTCCTCGACCAAGGCGAAAAAGACTCTGTCCCGATCGTCTTGTCGATCCATATCGATGAAGTCGAGAATGATAATGCCACCGATGTTTCGAAGGCGGAGCTGGAGCACAATTTCTTTAACAGCCTCGAGGTTTGTTTTAACTATCGTGTCCCCAAGGGATTTATTGCCGACAAAGCGGCCGGTGTTCACGTCAATGGCTGTAAGGGCTTCGGTGCGTTCGATGATAAGATAGCCGCCCGATTTGAGCCAAACTTTGGATCCCAAAGCCCTCGATATTTCGAGTTCAATTCCATACGCATCGAAAATCGCGGTGTCGCTTTGGTAAAGCTGGACCTGTGCACCCAACTTCACTGAAAATCGATTCAAGAATCTTACGACGTCTTCGTACACTTCTTTGTTGTCGATAACGATGCGTTCTAAGTCATGTGAAATGAGATCTCTGGTGGCTCTGAATACAAGATTCAAGTCTTCGTGAACGAGGCTGGGGGCTTTTGTTCGCGCAGCTTTTGCCTTTACGTTCTCCCAGAGTTTTACCAAAAATTCGATATCAGCTGTTAGTTTTTCCTCTGATACACCCTCGCTTGCTGTTCTTACGATGATTCCCATGCCGTCAGGTTTTGCTGCAGAAACAATTGCTCGGAGTCGGTTGCGCTCGTCTTCATTACCAATGCGTCGGCTGATGCCAATGTGGTTTATGTTTGGCATCAAAACCACGTAGCGACCTGGAAAGCTCAAGTAGGTTGTGATTCGAGCGCCTTTGGTGCCTATGGCATCTTTTGCAACTTGAACGAGAACCTCTTGCCCTTCTTTAACAAGCTCCGCGATTTTAAAGAATTTTTGCGGCTTGAAGGCTCCCTCTTGAGTTGTTAAAACTGTATCCTCTGAGGCGAGGGTCAAAGTGGTTTTGTCTTCATCTTCGAGAAAGTCAGGGAGTCCGCTGCTTGGTTCGCCGGGTGGCTGAATGTCGCCCCCAAATAGGAAAGCCGAACGCTCGAGACCAATGTCTACGAAAGCACTCTGCATACCTGGCAGCACCCTTAAGATTTTCCCCTTGAATATGCTGCCAACGATTCCTCGATCTTTCTGTCTTTCGATATAATACTCAGACACGTGTCCGCTTTCTATAAGCGCAACACGTGTTTCAAACGCCGAAGCGTTTATAATTAGCTGTTTTGCTACCATGTTTTAATCTTTCCAAAGTGTTCAAACTGTAACGTAAGTCAACCGATCTCAAGCTTGTGCCGGTGGGCGATGGCTCGACAGATCACTTCACTTGTGTTGGGCAGTGAACCAAATAGCCTTTGAGCACCCTTGAGAGTGTGCTCAAATTCAGGGCAGTTAGGACTTCTTCCTACACCTCTATTGCTTAGGCTACTCCAGCGTCGGAGCAAATCAAACATCGCATCTGGCTTAACAAAGCTGATTGCAGCGTTGTGATCCAGAAGAATTTGTGCTTCCGGAGCCCTGCCAGTCTGATTGCCAAACAAAGTGAGCACAGGATACGCGGCGGGCTCGAGTACGTTGTGAAGTTGCCCGTCAAATCCTCCCCCAACTATGGCACAGTCAGCTTCAGCGTAAGCCGCGGCAAGCTGTCCGAAAGAATCAAGAATGAGGACGGTGTGGTTGTTTTCGTCCACTAAGGGCAGAGCATCAAGCGAGCGCTCCATGTCACTGAGCCGCATCGATTGTGCAGCCCTAAGATCAAGGCCCTGCTCTAATTTTGAGAGTGTTTTTTCATCAACCTCTGCGGGTGCTACTACGAAAAGACATGGAGTGGTGAATTGTTCCAGACACCACTTCAAAATGAGCAATTCATCTTCATGCGGTGAACCGAAAATGAGAGTTTTTCTTTTTTCGGACTTTGGACCAGAAACTAAGTGGGACAGGACTAATTGAAGCGCAGTCGATTGTGCTTGTTCTTTTTGGATTTGAGCTCGTTCTTTCGCACGCGCCCACTTCGCATCACCGCTCACTATTGTAATTTCGGGTGAAAAATCTAATTCCACCAATCGAGTCTTATCTTTTTCGCTGACGAGAAAAAGAAGGTCTGCATGTTTGAACCAAAATAATTTTGAGAGTGTTTGCAGGTTGTCTGGAAGTATTGAACGCGCGCGTGCCAGGGTGGCGGCGAGCACAGCTATAGGCACATTTTTCTTTTTAGCTGTGTGAATTAATGTTGGCCAAAAGTCGTACCTGACCAATAAAAGGCGGCTGATATTAAGCTCCCCAATTATTTGCGTATAGGCGTCTTTATCTTCGGCTGGAAGGCTGGTACTGCCCATGATTCCCGGGCAATTTTTTAAAAATGGCTTTGTGCTCGGCGAAAAATAAGTCACGAAAAATCGAACTGACAATCGTTCGTGCAAGGTACGCATCACTGGAATCACCTGCTCAAGTTCACCCGCGCTCGAGACGTGCAGCCAAAATATTGTGGGTGAGTCGTGTTTAATTGCTTCGGTTTTAGTTCTTCGTGCAAAATTCAGTTGTTGTGTGAAGTGGTCTTTGGAGCGTTCTATAAAGAAAATTCGAGCTTTGGGGTTGGGCACAATACGACCAAGGAAGCTCGCAAAAGCTCTTATTGGAAAATTGAGCGCAGAACTTAGAAAAGAGGCAAAAGCAAGAATCATTTTTGTCGTTCTTTGATGGGTGTAAACTTAAGATCCAAGGGGCCAGTGTACATGGATAAAGGACGATAAAGTCTGTTGTTTTGTCTTAACTCCAAAATATGCGAGCACCATCCAACAATCCGCGCAGCTGCAAAAATGGCTGGAAATAGCATTGTCTGAATGCCTAGCCGCTTATAAACTGCACCACTCCAGAAATCGACGTTTACATGAATCTCTCTATTTTTTTGCGCAAAATGGGCGCCCGCTTTTTCTGCAATGCGGTGGAGAGTGTGAATGTCTTTTGGATTGCTTTCATTTCGAGTGAGTTCTGAGAGAAGCTCCTCAAATAGGATAGCTCTGGGATCTTTGCGTTTGTAGACTCTGTGTCCCATACCCATGACTTTGCCACCATGGGCAAACAGGTAGTCAAGATAGGTGTCGACGTCACCCCACTCTTCAACCTCCCTCAACATATCCACCACCTGTTCGCTCGCACCACCGTGGAGCGGTCCCGAGAGTGCTCCCACAGCTGCACTGGTGGCTGCATACATATTGGTCATGGTTGAAGCGACAGCCCTAGCCGTGAAGGTCGAAGAATTGAAGCCATGGTCCATTTGAAGAATGAGAGCGATTTCCATTGCTCGAGTGTCCCTCGGTGAGGGTGCGTGTCCGGAAAGCATATAAAGAAAATTCTCGGCGTGTGAGAGATCTTCTCGCGCCGAAAGAAAAAAACTTCCTTGATTCAAGCGATAAAAAGCTGCGAGAATGATGGGTGTTTGCGCAATAATGCGCATTGCCAGCCCGAGGAGCGTTTCTTCCTCCGAGTATTTTGGGCCAGGATCGGTGCAGCCGAGCGCGGCAAGTGCAGTCTGAAGAGCTGAAAGTGGGGGTGTATTTCTGGGCAGCTCCTGCAAAATACGGATTATTTTTTCAGGCGTGTGCGAAAACTGTCGGAGTCTCCACTGAAATGACGTCAACTGCTGCTGCGTTGGAAGATGACCACAGAGCAGCAAGTAAGCGACCTCCTCAAAAGAGGCCTTTTGGGCAAGATCCTCGACGCGGTATCCACGATAATAGAGCCTACCTCTCTGGCCATCCACCCAACTGACGGCCGTTGAGTCCACGACGAGGTCATCCATGCCCCGCCGAATTGACTGACTGTCACGCATTGGCTCTTGTGTCATGGCCGGCACTCTCCTTTTTGACCGCTCTCGTATGATTTGTTACCACGTGCGAACTGAAACAGGAAAATGATTGGCCCCCAAAGTGAGGACACCACAATGGAGATTTTGCCCCTCGAGCGTCCCTTGCTTGAACTGAGCAACCGTATTGCTGAACTTCGCACACAAGCCCGGCAAACAGTCGTTGGGGGTAAACAGGAGGGCGAGCTTCAAACAGAAATCCATACTCTTGAGGAGCAGTTTGAGGTTCTTGCGAAGCAGATTTTCTCGAACCTCACGCCCTACGAAATCACACAGCTGAGCCGTCATCCACATCGACCCTACACACTCGATATTGTTCATCAATTGTGTGATGACTTTATCGAATTGCAGGGTGATAGGAACTTTATGGATGACCCGTCGATTGTGGGTGGCCTCGGAAATTTCCGTGGGACCCGCGTTCTGTTTGTTGGTCATCAAAAAGGCCGCGGCACCAAAGAAAACATGAAGCGCAACTTCGGTATGCCACGACCTGAGGGCTACCGAAAGGCTCTCCGACTCATGAGTTTAGCCGAAAGGTTTAAGCTTCCAATTGTTACTTTTATCGATACACCGGGAGCTTACCCAGGAATCGACGCCGAAGAGCGCGGACAGAGCGAAGCGATTGCAAAAAATATCATGGTTATGTTCAAGCTCGGAGTTCCCATTATCTGTGTTGTTGTCGGCGAAGGCGGAAGCGGTGGTGCTCTGGCAATTGGTGTTGGAAATAGAGTGCTGATGTTCCAGTATAGTACCTATAGCGTCATTTCGCCCGAGGGTTGTGCATCAATTTTGTGGAAAGATGGAACGCGGGCCGATCAGGCTGCTGCGGCTTTGGGCGTAACAGCACAGCATGCGCAAAAGCTGGGTGTGGTGGATGAAATTGTTCCTGAACCACTTGGCGGCGCGCATTGGAAGCCGGTTGAGGCAATATCTACGTTGGGCGATATTCTTGAGCGTCACTTGCTGGAATTGAGTCAGCTCAGTTCAGACCAACTCAGGAGGCAGCGTCATCAAAAGTTTGCACAAATGGGGCGTGTTGAAGCTCGTGAGCCCGTCTCTCCCTTTCGAACGGACGTTGCCCCCGATCCCGCATGGATGCAGAGCTGGGAGCAACTCGCTCAGGCGGGCTCTGTCAGGGAGCCCTCTCAGCTATGACTCTTTCTGTCCTGAATGAAGAACGTCCAAAGGTTGTCACCATTGACGGTCCTGCGGGTTCCGGCAAGAGCACCGTTTCCAGAATTCTCGCAAATAAATTGGGCTGGATTTACGTTACAACGGGCGCCATCTATAGAACTTTAGCTTTGATGCTTTATGAGGCAGGGACTGGAGTGCAGGATCGTGGCTCTATCGAGCGCTTTGTTGCCTTTTTGTCCGAGCGTTATCGGCAAGACCCTAGAAGTGGGCGGGTTTTTCTTGGAGATCGCGAAATAACGCATGAAATTCGAACGCCCTTCGTATCGGAGCAGGCAAGTTTAGTTGCACAGGATGAGCTTGTCCGAAGACGCCTCTTAACTGTGCAACGGAAAGTCGTATTGGATTGCAATGGGGCAGTTGTGGATGGTCGTGACATGGGGACAGTTGTATTTCCCGACGCACCCCTCAAAATATTTCTAACAGCATCTCCAGAGCAACGAGCCCAGCGCCGCATGGAAGAGCTCAGAGCGAAGAATTTGGAGCCCAGTCTGGACGAACTGATTCGTGAAATTCACGAACGCGACGCCAGAGATGCGAACAGACTGGTTGCACCAATGCGCCCAGCGGAGGATGCTGTTCTTTTGGACTCCACGGAAATGGAACCCAACTCGGTCGTCCGCGCAATTTTAAAACTGTGTCGCGAACGCGGATTGGTTCCCGCTGCTGAGGAGAGTTCAGAGGCGTAGTCATCATTCAGTGCAGCAAGGAGCAGCAATGGGAGAGCAAACGAGCCTTGATACCTTCAATTGGTTTTCTGTCTTTACGAGTGGCGGACCAGTCGGAATTCTCATACTTCTCTTGCTGGTGGCTCTCTCCATAGCAACGTGGGCTCTTATATTTGAGCGCTGGAAAGCGTTGCGCCACCTTCAATCTATGTCTGATGATTTTATGCAAGAGTT
>JBEAPS010000009.1:0-4135 GCA_041164285.1 Pseudomonadota bacterium | reverse complement strand
GTCGAGGACAATGGATGTTGTTTTTTCGACCCAGTCCGGCTGTGGCAAATGTCTCGCCAGAAGTGCAGCGCGGAATAAAATAAAACACCCCGCTATATAGCGGCTCCAGTGATGTTGGGGGAGCTTTGGTAGGTCAACGCTGTCGCTTTTTTCCAGACCCGAGGCAACAATCTCTTCAGCTAGTTTGAATAGCTCGAGCTGCGTGAATTCAAGTGTTTCAGCACTGCTTCGTGAAGCGCAGACGACGGTGCCTTGATCTGTGTTGTACAAACTGAGCTCACTTTTAATTCCAAGCTCAAGAGCAGCAGGCATCACCATACCGCCATTGTAATCGGTATGCTCACCGATTAAATTGACTCTTCCAGGAGTGAAGCAGCTCAGTTGCTTGAGGAGTGGGCCCGTGTTGTGCGGAATGGGATGAATGCCTTCTTTGATGATCATGTACGTGAGCCCTTTGTCAGTAGTGGACGTATCTGTTCTGTTTAAAAATTGGGAATAGAGATCGCGCGCAGCTCAGCTGCTTTGTCTTCAGGGTAAGTGTCGTTGATAAAAAAACCTGTGCCGCTCTCAACTCCTGCAAGGTATTTAAGCTTTTGAGCTGTGCGGTACGGGGGATAGAGTTCAATGTGCCAATGGTACGAAGGGCAATCGAAGTCGCGCGCTGCTGCCTGATGATGAGCCAAAATATAAGGCATGGGAAACCCGAAAAGCCCGTCATACTTGAGCAACACTGTTTTGAGAGCAACGGCAAGCTCAGCGCGTTCGGAAGCTGTCAATTGCTGAAGCACAGGCCGGTGTGCAATCGTCGTGATGTGCACCTCGTAGGGATATCGCGCAGCATATGGAATAAACGCAACGATTTCTTTGCCAGCAAAAACAATTCTCGACTTTTCATTGACCTCATTTTTAGTGAGGTCACAAATCAGGCAATTGCCCGTGTGGCGGTGGTGCTCATCTGCAGCGCGATGTTCATTTTTTATGAACGGTGGGATATGATTGAATGCATAGATTTGACCGTGCGGATGATGAAGTGTGACACCAATTTCAGTGCCTTTGTTTTCGAAGGGGAAAATGAACTTGATTTCAGGAGACTTTGCAATCTGCTCGCAGCGGTCCTGCCACACGGCAATAAGGCCTTCAATCTGTTCGACGGGCTCTTGCGCCAATGTTGAGTCATGCTTTGGTGAGTAAAGGACAACCTCGCAGTGCCCCGTGACGCGTTCACTGTTCAATGACAAGCCGGGAAACATATTTTCAAACACGGCCCACGAGTAATTGTGATCAGATTCCGGAACCTCTGTATCAAGCTTTTTTTCATCTCCAGTCATTGCTGGCGGGCAGAGCGGGCAGTACTCACGCGGGGGCAAAAAGGGACGTTCCTGTCGACTTGCAGAAATGCTGACAAACTCGCCACGCATCTGGTTCCAGCGCAGCGAGGGAGGGGTCCAAGAGTCAGGGCGCAGCAATCCGGGCGTGACAGGCTGGTAGTTCTCGGGAAAAGGAGTGCGGCTGTATTGAATCCATTTTCTGCCATCAGGCTTCAGCCATTCAAATTTGTGCAGCATCACAGGCATCTCCCAACAAGAAATCCACCGAGAGTTTATCTAGTTTTAGAAAGCTGGCAAAGAACTGAGTAACGAAATTTTAGGGTATGTTATATTTGCTGCACATGCGGGGGCGTAGCGTCGTGAGTTCGGAGCAATTGCTTGAAGAACTGCACACACTTGAAGGCGAGTTTTTATCTGAGGTTGTGGAAATTCCAAGACGTCCATCGGGATTTCGACCCCAACAGAAGGCATTTCCTTCGATTGTAACGGCACAGGTGTGCTCAGCTCCAGCCGAAATCGAAATAGGCTTGGCTGACACACTTTCGGGCAATGAAACCTTCTCGGGTTTCTTTTTGCAATATGCTACGTTCTGCACTCCCAATGCAGTGTTGCAATCATCTTCACTTTCGTCTGTCGTCGTATTTGCGCCGAGCCCAAGCTGGCCTGAGCTTCCAAAGCCCCAGCAATAAATTTCAAAAGTATTAAGTAATGCGCAGGTGTGATAAGCACCGGCGGTGATCTGGACCACCATCCCGTCAATTGACGGAGCAAAAACGTGCTGAGCCGTGCCGTACGATGTGATACTTTCAATACCCAGTTGACCCAAGTCATTTGAACCCCAACAGTAGACTTTTCCACTCGCCGTTAATGCGCACGTGTGATTCAAGCCGGCTGTGACCTGTACTATATCTTCGTCAATTGAGCCTTGAACGGACACAGGAGTTGAAGATGAGCTACCGTTATTTCCGAGCTGTCCGCTCACACCATCACCCCAACAGTACACTTTGCTGGTTGTCGAGGTTTCTTTCCGCACGCCACAGGCGTGTCTAGCCCCAGCGCTCAGCGCGATAAAATCTGAATTCCCTTGGCTCCCCGCAATCCCGACGAGTGTTCCTGCAGATGGAGTTGTGTTTGAGTTATTTCCTAGCTGACCTTTTTCGTTCTTACCCCAGCAATAGACTTTTCCATCTGAGCCACTGGAGTCATTGAAAATTCCGCAGGCAAACTCTCCGAACTTGGCAGCTGAAACTGCAATAGGAGTATGGTTTGTAGGTGGAATTACACGATTAACCGAACTGTCGAACTTGCTGTACGCGCTTGTGAGCCCCAGTTGACCAGAGTTATTTGACCCAGCGCAACGAATCTCAGGGGTCGTGGAATTGTGGCCTAGTGTGCATGTGAAGTTTGAACCAGCGGATACCTGTGTGACGGTGAAACTTCCTTGTGTGGCTGTTCTTGGATAACTGAAACTTGTCGTGGTTCCAGTACCCAGCTTCGAGTCAGAATTGTCACCCATGCACTTGAGTGTCGAGTTCTCAGTGACGCAAGTGTGGGTTGAGCCAGCGGAAAGGGAAATTAAGCTTCCAGAGCAATGTCTGCAGACACTCGAAGTGGAGTTGAAGCTTGGTTGGAATCCATCCAGATTGACCTCTTCAATGCTGTAGCTTGTGGGCCAACGGGGTGTAATAGATTCCAATTCACGCCTGACTGTGAAGCTCGAACTTTTTAGTAATTGAGTGACATTTGAGCCACCGGAAACGGAATTTTTAAATGTGGCACTAGTCACTCTGAATTCAGCTGTGAGGTTTGTGTTTTCTTGAATTTGCGTTCGACTAATTAAGAAATTTGGAACATTGTATGAGAAATTCACAGGGCTCGCGCTGGTTGAATTCGTCACCCCTGCATCGCTGTTGATTCCGGTTTTTGCCGTATAATTAATGCTTGAAATGTTATCAGAAAATGTGAATGAAGCAGATGATGATGCAACACAGCTTGCGTTCAGACTAGGAGTATCAACTGTGGAAATGGTCTGTTGGTAGCTTGTTATCTGTACTTCAAAACTGCTCAGTGGCGTGCACTGTTCACTGGCATCGCATGCTTTCACTTTGTATATGCATGTTCCATATTTTGGAGACGCTGCAAATTGACCAGAGAAAGAACCATTAGATCCGTTGATAGGATCGGTGCATGTGATTCCACTGATATCTTTTTCATTCTGTTTGACCAGTTGATACGTAAGTGTTTCGG
Source organism: Pseudomonadota bacterium (assembly GCA_041164285.1). GTDB lineage: Bacteria > Bdellovibrionota_B > Oligoflexia > Silvanigrellales > Silvanigrellaceae > RFOM01. The sequence continues at coordinate 560 of JBEAPS010000009.1, read as the reverse complement.
GGTCGGGGTCCAAAGCGTTATTGCAGTTGAGTGTCCAATTAGCACTTTCTTTGCCCACTAAATACACGTTTGATGTTGAATTATTACATTTTACAGAACCCGTAGGTGGATCGTTCACGTTTGTGATACTGACCTTAAACGACCGTTCTGCTGTAAATTCTTTATCTGTTACATTGAATTTGAGTTCGGCAACGCCGAAAGCATCGGGTAACGGAGTGACAGTTCCCATGCAGTTAGGCCAATCACCGCTCCAAGTGACGGCATTATTAGCTCCGACTTTTGATGTGGTTTGGGAACTGTAGGAGAGGTATTCCGATGTGCATTCTAAGGGGCCATCCTCATCGTTCGCAGTGAAACTTACTTCAAAAGTCTGATCCTCAATAGCGGTTAAGTCGCTTATCGAACCCATAGTAGGTGCGTGATTGATGCCCTCGACGTTGAGAGTGAATGACCTGCCGTATGAATCCAAGCCGTCGCTCAACGTGAAGGTAATTGTTGAAGAGCCACTTTTACCTTGTGAAGGTGAAATACTAGCTGAGCAGTTTGGAGAGGCATTTCCC
>JBEAPS010000008.1:0-5082 GCA_041164285.1 Pseudomonadota bacterium | reverse complement strand
TGATGATTTGCTGAACTGTCTGATAGTTGCAGCGCTCAAGTTCATACTTTCCTGGGGTCGCCGAAACATAAATTGTTTGTCCCATTCGAGACAAAAACTCATCAAAGTTGAGCGGTCGATTGTCGAGTGCGGCAGGTAGTCGAAAACCGTGTTCAACAAGAACCTCCTTGCGTGCTCTGTCACCACGGTACATACCGCCGATCTGGGGAACTGTAACATGGCTTTCATCAATCACTAGAAGGTAATTCTCTGGAAAATAGTCGAGTAACGTGGATGGCGGCTCGCCCGGCTGGCGATGGTCAAGATAGCGACTATAATTTTCAATTCCCTGACAGTAACCAACCTCACGCATCATTTCGAGATCATGCAAAACGCGCTGTTCAAGCCTTTGCGCCTCTGAGTGCAGACCATTCATTGTGAACAGCTGCATTTGATCGAGCAGGTCAAGAGAAATGCGCTCTATGATACCCTCAAGTTGCTCTTTGTCTGTAACGTGGTGCGAGGCGGGATAGATAGCACTGCGTTTCACTCGTTCTATGATTGTACCGCGAATTGCATCAATCCACTGCAGTTTTTCAATCCGCTGTCCGAAAAACGAAATCCTGAGGGCTCGGTCTCGTTCATGGCTCGGAATGATTTCAACCACATCTCCTCGTACGCGGAACTTTCCTCGCTCTAGGCTCAGGTCGTTGCGTGCATACTGAATTCCGACAAGTTGAGAGAGCATGTCATCGCGGCTCACTCTCATCCCCTCCTCAAGCATGACCATGGCTTTGAGGTATGCCTCCGGATCTCCCAGGCCGTAAATACAACTGACGCTTGAAACGATTATGACGTCTTCACGTTCAAGGAGAGCCCGCGTGGCCGAGTGACGCATTTTGTCGATATCTTCATTAATTGTTGCGACTTTGTCGATGAAAGTGTCGGTGCTAGGAACATAGGCTTCAGGCTGATAGTAGTCGTAATAACTAATGAAATACTCGACAGCGTTGTTTGGGAAAAGCGTTTTGAATTCTTGAAACAGCTGAGCTGCAAGCGTTTTGTTATGCGCCAAAATGAGGGTTGGTCGCTGAGTTCGCTCTATCACATTTGCAATGGTGAAGGTTTTTCCAGAGCCCGTCACACCAAGCAGGATTTGCTCGCTGATGCCAGCTTCAACTCCTTCAACCAAACTCTCGATCGCGGCAGGCTGATCGCCCATAGGCTCAAGGTCCCAGGTCTTGATAAATCGGTCGGGCCAATCGTACGAGTCGTTTTGCATCTCTGTTGAACTCTGTCTGTGTGTGTGCAACATTATCGCGTCCAGGCGTAGCATAACTTGGACATCAGACAAAGGATTGAACTCATGTCGAACACCTGTGAAAAACTCACCTCAATCGCTGATATCCATGCCGAAAGAGCGCCTTTGGGACCAGTGACCATTGCCGGATGGATTAGGACTCGGCGCGGCTCTAAGAAATTTTCGTTCCTCGAGATCAACGATGGTTCGGGAAGCAAATCGATTCAAGTGATTGTCGATGCTAGTTTGCCTAATTATGAGGCTGATGTGCTCGCATTGACAACGGGAGCCTCGGTTCGGGTTGAAGGAACTCTGGTCCAGAGTCCTGGGCAGGGGCAAAAGTTTGAAATTCAGGCTACCGGTGTTCGGGTTTATGGCTTCGCGAACCCCGAAAATTATCCTTTGCAAAAGAAGGACATGACGTACGAGTACCTGAGGGATGTTGCTCACATGCGCTCTCGAACAGCAACCTTTGCCTCGGTTTTTCGGTTGCGTGCTAGGGTGAGTCAGGCAATTCACAGGTTTTTTTCAGAAAATGGCTTCTACTATATTCATTCACCCATCTTGACGACATCCGACGCTGAAGGTGCCGGTGAAACGTTTCAAGTCACCACCTTGCCAATCAATCAGCCTCCCCGCCAATCTGATGGCAATATTGACTACAGCAAAGATTTTTTCACTTCACAGGCAATGCTGTGTGTCACAGGTCAGCTTGAGGCAGAGGCTCTCGCTCTTGGTCTCGGTAAAGTCTACACATTCGGTCCAACGTTTCGCGCCGAGAATTCCAACACGAGTCGGCATTTGGCCGAATTTTGGATGATTGAGCCGGAGATGGCGTTCTATGAGCTTGATGACAACATGCAATTGGCACAAGACATGATCCGCTTTGTTGTGCGAGATGTTATTGAAAATGGCGCGGACGATCTCGATGCGGTGATCGCAAAGAACGGCACCGACACACGTGATTATCTGCGCATGGCGTTGGAATCGTCGTTTGTTCGGGTGACTTATACTGACGCTGTCGAAATTCTACAGAACTGCGGCAAGAAGTTCGAATACCCGGTCGCATGGGGTGAAGATCTCAAGAGTGAACATGAGCGTTTTTTGTGCGAGGAGCACTTTAAAGCACCGACTTTTGTTTACAACTATCCGTCCACACTCAAAGCATTCTACATGTACCAAAATGACGATGGTAAAACCGTCAGAGCGATGGATTTGTTGATGCCAGGCATTGGCGAGGTGATTGGCGGAAGTCAGCGCGAAGACCGGGAAGAGGTTCTCATAGAAAAAATGAAGTCCAAGGGTCTGTCACCAGAACATCTAGATTGGTATGTTGATTTACGTCGCTACGGAGGTGTTCCTCACAGTGGATTCGGGATGGGACTTGAGCGGTTGCTGATTTGGATCACAGGAATGGGGAACGTTCGTGACGTCATTCCTTTTCCAAGAACTCCCGGAACCTGTCGATTCTGATCAGCTTGAGAACAGCGATGGTATTATTGAAAGTATTTGAGCATTGCTCTTGCAGGACTTTTTGGTTTGTCCTTCAACAATAAACCGACTGTGGAAGGTGAAAGCCCGTCTTCAACCTTGAATTGACATGAGCTCAATTCGGGTGGGGTGTTCTTGAATAGTTTGCTCACGCGCAATCCATCGCTCACAAAGTGAATATGTACATCTTTAAGCATTGAAAAAGGGAGCTTTGAGCACTCATTTGGCTCTATGCGAGGCCTGAGAGTATCTGCACTGAGTTGAGAGCGGAGCAATGCCTGAAGCACTTCGGCTTCTTTGCTTTTGTTCAGAACGTTGAGCAAATGCTTCGGCGAATCGGTAAAGTCGGCCATGGTCAAGGCGCGGCCAGAGCGGAGATCAAATGTTTTCACCTGTTCGGAACCTGATTGTGGATCGCAGGTGTTTCCTTGTCGGCTTCTCACAGTCACATATCCACCACGCAGGTACTCTACCAAGTGCCTTTCGTCGACGAGCTCACATGGCTCGTTGTTTTTTACCGACTTTAAAATCCGAGTTTCAAATCCATTTCCTCGGGCGTTCCATTCTCCGATCAGTTTGATGATAAGTGGCTCTGCCTGCTTGGGGACTCCTTCAACTCCCAATTGAATTGATTCGCAAATCATTTCTGTATTGAGCGCGCCCGGAGCCAGACACGCGGCGTTATCGTAACAAAGGTCAATTGTTTTTGGTTTGATCTCATTGAGAGTCATCAAAGCTTTCTCGAGTGATTCCATGCGCTGGAAAATGAGGGCTCGCGGAGATGAACAACGCGTACCAAGATGAGAGTTTTCAGTCAGCCACGCCTCGGTGAACTGCTCCCATTTGGTTTGGTTGTTCCTTAGAGCGACCCGCGCCCCAGGATACATACGCTTCTCGAGGGCTTTTTGGGCATTTGATAGTCGGTCTAAGAATCGAGCAGCTGTAGAGTCGGAGCAAGCAAGGGAATTCGTTGCTTTTCCTGAGAGAGTAGAACATTGGTTTGCATTGCCCTGATGAGACAGTAGGGATGCCGCGACCGACAGCAACAGCGCCAGTGTACGAGTCATGAGGAATCCTCCCATAGCATAATATCTAGAAGTTGAGTTTAGATCATCGTGACCGTAACTCAAAGGTTCCATCCCAATCGTCGCCCGGAGGACTTTGTTTATTTCGAACTGCACGATCAAGATAGAGTGCAGCCACCTTGTCCGCAGGATTCTCGTCAAGAATTGATTTCCATCCGTCAATTGCGGCATCCCAATTGCGGAGTTGGAACGACTTGAGTGTGGATTCGTGCCGACTTAACGTTTTAAGTTTGAGGTCGCGTAAATGCCTATTGTCGCTATTGAAAACTTCGACAATGTTAAGGGATTTAGAAAAACCTGCGGGTCGGATTCGACCGAGCGAGCGAAAGAGAAACTGGCTCTGATTGCTGGCGAGAAGTAGGGTGTCATGACTCGCCACGATGTTCACAGAAAATGTTTTCGTGACAGACTCCAACCGAGATGCGAGGTTAACGCTCTCAGAGATAACTGTTCCCTCCATGCGTTGCTCGTTGCCGAGTGTACCGAGCATAAGTGGGCCAAAGTGGATCCCAATTCCGATATTGATTGGCTTCTGAAATTCTGTTTTTCGTTTATTGTTGTACTCCTCAAGCTGACGGATAAGCTCGCACGCAGTTAAAAGTGCATCATCGGTTCGATTTGCAAACAGAGCCATCACTGCATCCCCGATGTATTTGTCAATAAAGCCGTTGTTCCTTTGGATAATAGGATTCACGGTAGCGTAGTAGCTATTTAAAAAGTTGAAGTTTTCTTCAGGTGACATCTTTTCAGAAATTTTTGTAAATTCTCTGATATCAAGAAACAATACAGACATTTCTTTGAGGATCTGGTCACCCAGTCTTACATCAACAATGCTGTCTCTTCCAAGCAACTCGAGAAAGTCAGCTGGAATGAATCGGCTGTAAGCTCCATGAACTTTGCTTATCTCGAGATGATTTTTAATGCGTGCTAACAGCTCTGCCTGCGAAAATGGCTTCATTAAAAAATCATTCGCTCCTGCCGCAAAGCACGCGACAAGATCGCTCGCTTGATTCTTAGCTGTAAGAATGATGACTGGCATATCACCAACAGAGTGAGCCTTGCGAATGTGTGTAAGTACATCGAGCCCAGACATTTTGGGCATCATGAGGTCGAGAAGCACTAAATCGGGTTTGTTTTGTTTTAACATATCAAGCGCAGCCATGCCGTCGTCAGCAATCTGTATATGATAGTCTTCACCAATTAATTGATTTTCAAGTATGCGACGAT
>JBEAPS010000007.1:0-3245 GCA_041164285.1 Pseudomonadota bacterium | reverse complement strand
GGGTTGATAGGGCGGTTGTTAAGGGAACTCAGGAGCGCCTGAGCCAGCCTGGTAAGCTCGCAGTCGTGTTCACGCAGGAACGTGAGCGTCTTGAGTATATGGAATATTTCACTTTCCTTGCTGCTCAGGAATGCTTACTTGAGGATGTCGAAGAGTATCTAATTGATGAGGTTCAGGGTGCTCAGGGGTTGAGAGCACTTCGAGTGAGCATCAACTTGAAGGCGCTGCTCGAGCGTGGTACCGACCTGTATGAGATTATCCACCATACAGGGAAGCAATCGCTCAGGGCTGCATGACGCAAAGAAATAAAATATTAAAATTATTAGCATTTTCAATTACGCTGCTTGTGGTCTCGGGTGCTCTCCCAGGCTGCAAGCAGTGGCTTCGTATTGGGCTGAGCGCTCAAGGGCCTACTGATGACGGCTCGGCTGCCAAGAAGAAAGAGCGTCGCAGGCGTCCCTATAGCTCCACTGAGATGCGGGGCGTGTGGGTCAGTAACGTAGATTCCAATGTTATGGATTCCTTTGGTAATATGGAGTCCCTGGCTGCTAGACTCTCCAACCTGAACATGAACGCGCTTTATCCGGTAGTCTGGAACAAGGGTGAAACATTCTACCCAAGTGATGTGATGGAGCGGTACGGTGCTCCAAAAATTTCCGCCCGTTATGGTCTGCCCAGCCTCAAGCGCGATCCCGTCAATGACTGGTTGAGTCTCGGTAATCAATACGATCTCGATATCGTTCCTTGGTTCGAATGGGGTGTGAAGATCCCAGCCGACGCGCCGCTTGCGCAAAGGTACCCAGAATGGCTCAGCAAGGATTTTTCCGGCAAAACGACATTTGACCAAGATGGCACCTCAACCGCTTACCTCAACTTCTTCAATCCTGCAGTTCAACGCTTTTTTGAAGAACTCATGGTTGAGTTTGTTAGCAAATACGAAGTTCCTGCTATCCAGTTCGACGACCACATGTCTCTGAAAAACACATTTGGATATGACGACTATACCCTCGGACTTTACCGAAAGGAGACTGGTCGAAGCGAAAAACCTCAACCTACGGCACCTGAATGGCTGCGCTGGCGTGCACAGAAGCTCACTCAATTTATCGGTCGTATATCGAGAGCGATCAAAAGTGCTCGTCCTGACGTGCAGTTCTCCGTGTCTCCCAATCCTTATCCGTGGTCTTACGACAACTATGTTCAAGACTGGCCTCAGTGGGTTGATGATGGATTGGTTGACGAGGTTGTCGTTCAAATTTATCGAGATAACATGTCGCGATTTCAGAATGAGCTCAACAGCGCAGTGTTGTCGCGCGTTAAAAATAGAGCCAATCTCATGATTGGTGTGATTGCTGGTCTCAAGCCCGAGCCCGCGCCCATTGAAATGGTGAGAGATCAAACCCTAATGGTGCGTGATTTCGGATTCAAAGGAGTTGTTTATTTTTTTCAAGAATCGCTCCTGCAGTTCACATCCAAAGGCGAAACGGTCGAAAAGCGACTCAACGTCATAAAGCAACTCTTTCCTGAGCCCGCCCGAACACCATAGTATAGAGCGAAACACTCAAAGATGGGGTGCGTTCGCATGTGGATTGATCATCGGCAAACATGTTGCCTTTTTTTGATTGCTCAATCTTTTTTACTGTCTGGTTGCTATACACTTGCGCAAGGATACGAGCAGGTACGTTTGTTCAGTCGCAGAGTTCCCATTGATGAAGTTTTGAAAAGCGGCTCTGAGCCGTATGAGCGCATGGAGAAATTAAAGCTCGTTCCCAAAATTCTCGGCTTTGCCGAAAAAAATCTGGGCATGACCCCGGGATCAAGTTACCGGCACTATATATCATTAGAGAGGAGGTCGCTGAGCTATGTCGTGCAAGCTGCCCCTAAGCGAACTCTCAAACTCAAAACATGGTGGTTTCCAATTGTGGGAAGTCAGCCGTACTTAGGCTTTTTTGATAAAACAAAAGCTTTGGATTTTCAGAAAGAACTTCGGGATGACGGATTTGATACCTCAGTGGGTGGCGTCCAAGCCTTTTCGATGTTGGGCTACATACCCGATCCCTTGTATTCGAGCATGCTCGACAATAACGATACCTATGAATTTGCGGAACTAATCTTCCATGAAACACTGCATCGGACAGTGTATGTGCCAAATGCGAGCATGTTCAATGAGAATCTGGCGGATTTCGTTGCACGCAATGCGACGGCAGCCTTTGTCACTGAAGTTCTGAGTAATCGAGAAGACGCGGAGCGCTACATCGCTCGTGAAAAGCAAACACAAACAGCACGAACGGCGTTCAGGGCATTTTTAAAAACAGCCCGCAAAGAGCTGCAGGTGTTTTACAATAGGCCTGATGTCGTGGCCAGTTCTGACCAAGAGTTTGCCAAGTTGCGATCGGAAAAATTCACCCAGCTGGAGTCACAATATCAGGCGCTCGCCGGAGAAAAAGTGCGCGGTACCAGCTACGCCGACTTTTTTAAAAGTGATAGGTTCAACAATGCTCGACTTTTAGGTGCAGCACTCTATGAAGCGCGTCAGGAACCGTTTGAGGAGCTTCTTGTCAGGGTTAATTCTGATTTGGCAAAATTCATTCAGGTGATTGGCGCATGTGTGGCTGAAGTCGACGAACCCGAAACGGAAATTTGGAACTTTGTGGATAACTGTATGAAAGAGGAAGGCAACGAGAATGGCTGAAGTGAACGAACACGAAGTGCAGAAGCCCAAAGAAATGGGGCCTCGCAGGCCTTATTTGCCCTGGTGGCGCCGCAACTACATGGTGAATCGAGAGTTGCAGCTTAAATATGCGGGTAGTGCCCTGATTATGGGTATTGTTTGTAGCTTGTCATCATTCGCCATACTTCTTGTTTCATTTTGGAGCTTCGGTATTTGGCAGGGGCAAAGGCTTCCCTTTCCCGTGATTTTTGCAATTATTGTTTCGTTGCTCGTGAATCTTGCAGGTATCATGGTGACGAATGTTCTCTCGACTCAGAGAATTGTCGGGCCGTTGTTCAATCTTCTCAAACAGTTTCAGCGCGTAGCTCGTGGTGATTTTCGCGCCCATGCTAAATTTCGTGCCAACGATGAAATTCATTACGTTGCTCGTCGCTTCAATGAGATGCTCAATCGCCTTGAGGAACGCGACAACGAAATGTTTGCGCATCTCGAAAAAGCCACACAAGCTCTTAGAGACAATCAACATGAACAAGCAATGGAAGCAATCAACCATGTTCGCACAATGCGCATGCGTGCA
>JBEAPS010000006.1:0-2859 GCA_041164285.1 Pseudomonadota bacterium | reverse complement strand
TTTGAACGTAGGTTCTGAACGACTTCGCGCAAACTCTCTATTTCGTCCTTCTTGTTCTCGTTTTCGACGGATCGAATCGTAGTGTTGTAGGATGAGCGCTGAGTTTCATTCAAATGATTCTTGATCCCTCGGGCAGTCTGTTTCTGGACCTCGGCCAAACTCTCTTCGAGGATGGCGTGCCCACCATCCTTTTTAACTTCTTTGATCAGGGCAGGTGTTCCGTTCTTTAGAAACACAACATCACCTTTGTTAATGCGCATGATCCCCCTCCCAACCCAACTTGAGACAACGGTTCTCAAACAAACAATAAATCAACTTGCGACTCAATTAAGCAAAAATACCACTCCATTGACTGGTACGTTTGTGCACACAAACAAATTTGCCGCATAAAGTCCTGTGATTGGAATCCGATCCCAACGAAGAAGAACAATTTGTGACTGCGGAGCATGTCATGGCCCTAGGAATGTTGGCCAAAAAATTTACGATGATGGTTTTGTTCGTTGGCTTCTTTCAAGGATGCCAAGGTGATGAGACAGAACTTCCGGAATTCAAAAGCGGCGATCAAAGCCGGATTAAGCAAAATCAAGAGGCCAATGCCCAGATCGATCCTGAAGTTTTCAAGACTAGACTTTTAGAGCTGGAAGACCTTGGGGCAATTGTTGCAGCTAGAAATAACGATGTTTCTCTTCAACTTGCTGAGCTTTTTTCCGTAAAGAAAACACTCTGCTCCATGCAAAGCAGTCTATTCCATCAATGTATTGCCCATACTCCGCTCTCATCGCGGGTCTGGAAACAAAGTGCGGTGTGCAGAAGCGGACTGAGCCAATGGAATCAACGAAAATTCACTGTGAAACTGAGAGGGGCTCAGGGGCGCTTTCAGTTCATCCTCGACAACTCAATCGAGTCAACACCTTTTGAGGCTGGAAATGAAATTGAGATCAAGTGGTTTACGTCGGGGCAGAGATCGCTTCGTGACCTGAAGATCTCAGACATTGGAATATTCAAACTGAGATCTCTTGATTTTGACCTTCCGGACAAAGATTTTTTGCACTTTGAATTTAAGATTGACGATAAAGTGATTTTCACCGAATTGGACATCCTTGGAAGCACCAGCACATCGAGAAGCGTGCTGTTTAACACTCAATCGATAAGACTCATCCTTTCCTCGGAGTCTTGCCGGATGGAAGAATCTGACATTGACGAGGCAACCCAGAATGCCACTCGAGAGGCTGAACAACCCGGCTTCTTAGATTTCCCGAAATTTCTCATCAAGAACAACTCTCTCGAAATACTCGATGATATCAGAGAGTGGATTGCGTCCACCAATCGCGAGACTCAAGCAAAGATGGAAGCGTATCTTGCAATAGCGGCAGACATCGCGAGACTGAGACACGACCTCAGAGGAGACCTCCAGCTCGGCTGTTGGGCGAATGAACCCATCCGTCAGGTTGAATTCCTGATTGACGGCGATCATTTGCCACTCTCGGACTGGGATCGCAGCTCGACCCGAAGCCCAATGAGCACTACCGGAAACCCGACGCGGATAGAGTTGAGTCTTGGTGGTGGACTGACATTTTTCAACCAAGACGAGTCGCACAGCCCCCTTTTCCGCGCAGGAGGGCATCTGATCGAAAACGTCACGACAGAACTGACCATTGGTGACATCAGCTCCATAAGAATATCAAAACTGGGACGGAGTTTTCAGAACTTTGAAAACTGTTGGTCCACTTGGGGAGGCATCAGCAAAGCATGTGAGTGGCAAAACAGAGAAAACAATCGCTATCGATTGAATCATCTGACAATAAAAATCAACAATGAGACAATCTACAGCCGCTCCAATGTCAATCACACTTTAGACAGACATGCATTGACGTGGTTTGAAAAAGATCTCACCGCCAATCAAACATACAGAGACATCATGCGTCGGCGTGATTGTCCGATCCACTGATGGGCAGCGCTATGACGTTCAACAGGCAACTCATAGTCCTAACTCTTTTGATAAACACAATCTCGCTGTTTTTCGGTTGTGGTCGCGATGAAGTGACAGGCGCCGCAAACGCAGAATCTAGCGAAGACGCCCTGCCATCAATTCACTCTGCAAAAAAACGTAACAACCTGATTTCAGACCTTTTGAGGCTCACGATAATCCCCGCCCCCATCGCTGGAATCAAGCAATTTGGATACGTCCAGGCTCCGGTGGTCTGGCCACCGGAGATCGATAACGAAATTGCTTTTTTTCAGATCATTCGATGCTCCGAAGGCTCGGTGAACGCGATGATGTCTTCCAATCCTCAGGAAGACTCCCCGACTCGTTCAGAGCACAATGCTGAAATTGATAACACCAAACCACGGACCTGGGACGAAATCAAAAATGCATGTCAGTTCGTGTCAGGCATGCATCCTCAAAAGCCCTTCGTCGACGTAACTGCAGGAAAAGGACGTTGGCGCTGGTTTTTGCGAATTTGTGCGACACGGAGTTCAACGGATGAGCTTGCCTGCAATCCTCATGTACTCAAAACCAGAAATTCAATCGATTGCAGCAGTCAACAATCTTCCACGATCGCTAAACGATTGACGTCCGTCGCGCAGCGTTCCCAAACCATAAATCAATTGACCAATGAACTTCAGCAGCAAGCAATGGCACTTGGTTTGGCTTTCGAACAATGTGATCGCGTCCTCTGGAAAAAAGCCGAGAACCTTATCAAGCGAAGTATCATTGCCAATATTGTCGGCTACGGCGCGGCCTTGCTGATTAAAATTTATGGCAACGATATGACCAGTGCAGCAAAAAATGGAGAGAACTGGAGTGAAGCGTTCAGAAAACTCTGGCAAAATGAAACATCGGATAAAAAGGCCATC
>JBEAPS010000005.1:0-9186 GCA_041164285.1 Pseudomonadota bacterium | reverse complement strand
TTCCTGCCGCCCTTGCCTCTCCTTCTCGAGTTTCTGAATTTCTGGAGGAAGGCTCACTACCGCAATGCGTTTAAGCGCTCCGGCCTCATCGATAAGGTCGATAGCTTTGTCTGGCAAACTTCTCCCACTGATATACTTACTCGAGAGTTCTACTGCAGCCGTCAGTGCTGAGTCATGATACTTAATGTGGTGATGCTTCTCATAATGAGCTGCGACGGTACGAAGCATTGTCTTTGCAGATTCAAGATTTGGTTCCTCCACCTTAACGGGTTGAAACCGCCTTTCCAATGCAGGATCGGACTCGATGTATTGTTTGTACTCTTTGAACGTGGTCGCACCAATGCATTGCAGCTGTCCACGGGTAAGAGATGTCTTGAGTATATTGCTCGCATCGAGTGCACCACTGGTTCTCCCAGCACCGACCACAGTGTGAATTTCGTCAATGAACAAAATAATTTCACCTTCAAGTGAAATTATTTCTTCTTTAATTTGCTTGAGACGCTCCTCAAACTCTCCGTGCATTTTCGTGCCAGCAATGAGTTCACCCATTTCGAGAGAAAGCACTCTTTTCCCGACAAGATGCTCAGGAACATCTTGAGATACAATTCTTTGCACAAGACCATCAACAATGACGGTCTTTCCGACTCCGGGTTCACCAATCAGAACCGGATTGTTCTTTTTTCGACGAGATAGAATCTGAATAACACGATCAATCTCAAAATCTCGTGCAGACACAGGATCGAGCTCACCGCGGCGAGCCATGGCTGTCAGGTCTTTGGTATATTGCGCTAAAACACTTTGCCTCGACTCATCATCGCGGCTTGAAACGGTGTGGTTCCCTCGAACCACAACGAGAGCCTTGCGTGCTTCTTCCAGACTGAGTCCAACTTGGTTGAGTAGCTCGCGCATGTGAACCAAACGGCTGTCAAAAAAACCCAACAGGAGAGCTCCCGTAGAAATAAAGGCGTCACCAAGCGCCCTACGCTCGGCATCCGCCCGCTCAAACAGAAAGTTTACATCTTGTGTGCCGTACAAATTAAGTGATTCACCACGTTGAGCTTGGGGATTCTCTGCTCGTCGCTCGAGCCGATTGATCCTCTCATACAACCCATTCACGAGGCTGGTTTTCACCTTAACTTCATCCAGGTTGAGCTCACGCGACAATTTGAGCAGAATAGAGTCCCGCTGTTCAACGAGAGCAAACAAGATAAACTCAGGAGTCAGTAAGCGAGACTGCGCATTGACTGCTTCCGTTATGGCAGCTTGAAATGTTTCATTGACTTTGTGAGTGGAGCTTTTGAGATATTGTTGAGGCATAAACTTCCCCCCGACCACTTTCACTAACGAGCGTGGACTGGAGAGTAAACTGCGACGGATTGAGACTAAGTCAAGAGGCAGTCACAGATTCGCCGCTACTTTTGGTAGCTTTGTTGGCTTTTCTTTGGTCAACTTCCTGAATGATCATATCAATTACCATTAAAATAATACCAACGTTTATGGCCACGTCAGCCCAGTTGAATACCGGGAACGAATACTCCCAGCCAAACACTTTCCAGTGCAGATGAAGAAAATCAATGACGTACTTGAGCGCGAGCCGGTCTATAAAATTTCCAAACGCACCCGCAAGCACCATGACAAGGGCGGTGCGAGCAAGCCGGTGCCCTGGGTGCGAGCTCTTGAGTAAGTAAAGAATCATGCCAGACACGAACACAGTGACAGCATAAAACACCCAGAGCCTGATGTGCTCCGGAACATTGGCGAACGAGCCCCATGCCGCGCCCGGATTTCTCACGTAAGTAAGATGAAAATCGAGCCAATTGTTCAGGCTCCTTCGGTCGACCGAAAGTCCCTTTTCTGTAGCATACGAGGGTGATAGGCCTAAAGTGAGAACTCGGTACGAGTCGCCCCTGTAACTACGCAGATCGGTTTCATGCGACCACGTTAAAAATCTCTGCTGAGCATGATATTTGGTCGTCTGATCGAGAGCGATAGTCGTGAGGAAGAGCAAAATATAACCTATGATGACAGCGCGGCTTGAGCGCAATTCAGATAGTCTCATGTCCATGCAGCTTCCTTTGTCTCACTATGGAAAGTTAGGAGTATGAAAGCATGACTCGCTATCAAAAGGCAACGGAGAGTGTCTTCATGAACCTGACGACCACACAAATCGCCGTTCTTAATAGCATATGCAACAGAACCCTTGCTGCACAACCCGCGCTACACAATTGGATTCGCTCGGTAGAAGTAGCAAGAGGAGTCGTTCTTCCTTTCCTACCCATCCGCTCTTTTCGGCTACGCAATGTGTCTCGCTTCACGTCGCAGGACCATTGCCTCAAAGAAACAGGTGCAGCCCATGCGTTTTTCTCAAGCGGAAGCACCCAGAGTCTGCGAGCAAGGCATCTTTTTTCCTCTGAAGGCTTTCGCTCCTACGCACAAAGCGCTTGCGGTGGACTTGCCAGCGTACAGCAGAGATTCGGTATTCCGCCAAACACGCCCATTTTTAGCCTTGTGCCTGACTTACAAACTTGGCCTGAGAGCTCTCTCGCTGCAATGATCGCATTTTGGCGGAATGCCGGATATCCAGTGCAATACGTCGATGTTCAAAATGACCCTGCAGCTCTTCATAGAGCCGTTGATCGGCTGGCTTCCCTCAACCAACAAGCAGACACACCCCTCATTATTTTTGGCACTTCTCTTCATCACCTGCAGGTCAGTCAATGGAACGATAGACACAACTCTGGCCGCCCTTTCATTGCATCTCAGCGCGCTTGGTGTTTCGACACTGGGGGCACGAAAGGAAGAACCCAGACAACGACTCACTCAACACTGAGCCAAAAAATGAGGCTATGGTTTTCTCAAACTAGTAACGTGAGCATTTTGTCGGAATACGGTATGTGTGAACTCTCTTCGCAGGCATATTCATCACACGACCCCCACAATGGAAAGTTTCAGTGTTCACCAGAGCTCAAAGCGTTCGCACTTTCTCCTGACATGACGACTCTAATGCCCTTGGGGCAGCCCGGATTTTTGGCATTTATTGATTTCGCAAACGTAGATTCGTGGCCCTGTATTGTTAGCGAAGATCTTGGAACAACCACGTCAGAGAATTACAATGAATTCGAGCTCCTTGGGCGGGCCCCAGATGCGACTCTCAAAGGATGCAGCCTCAATGTCCGCGACAACTTTCAATTCTCTTTGCGTCCTGACCATTCCTATGCCGCTCATTTAGAATTTCCGTTATCCTCAAATCCACAAACCGCAAAGCAAATGCGTTCAAAATTATCTGCGGATGATATTCTCACAGGTCTATCAAAAGACCTATGGCCAGCCTCGTGTCTTACTGATCTTGAGCTTTCACTCCGTTTACCACTGAATGAGCAAACAGTGAGTCATTTAGTGAAAAACAGGGTTCTGGACAAAAAAAACTTTGCGATCGTCACATCTGCCAATATTCCCATCAGTTGGCTCTATCCAGCACTGCACGTTTGGCTCATGGGAGGTGACTCTGTCCATTTATTTTTACCTGCAGTCAGAATTGAAGCTCCCATCACTCAACTCATTCGAGAGCAAATTTCAGATTTAGCCGGCGCCATCAATCATGCATGTGGAACTCAATTTGTCAGGGTGTATCATCACAGGCTCCTTGAGACCGAGGGCCACGATCAATTTGATCATGTAGTTGTTTTTGGAAATGATGAAACGGTCAGCGTCATTCGAAAGATGCTGTCTCTAAAATTTCAGAGGGTAAACTACACAGGCTTGGGACATTTCCAAAATGCTTTGACAAGAGTCAGTTTAAATCCCAATGCAGTTGCAGAACAGTGCTTAATCTGGCTTGGACGAGGATGCCTCACTCCGCTTGCCATAAGTGTTGAGCAACATGCTGAGCTGTCTCAGAAAGATTGTTTCGCAATTAATACTTTTCGCGCAATGTGCGCTTCAAAAAAGAAAAGAGTTTCTGAATTCAGCGATCAATCATTGTTCAAGTACGAGCAGTTTGCTCATCAGCAAAACTTATTTGAAATCAAAACCCTACTTGCAGAGTTTAATGTAACAGCCCAAATTCACCACTGCCCCGAAAGTGCCGTTGTCGTTCTCGACGTTAGCGCCATTGAGCACATTCCGGATCTTGTTGTGAGCAAATGCTTGGAATTTTCGGGATGCGGGTGGCTCAATATCTTTCCAACAAGTTTGACCGATGGAATGCCCAACGAAAACCCAACCCCGGGCTTGTTTGACACTCACCAAGGGCGTACGTGGTTCGACTGGCTCACGAAAACAGAAACAATCGGCGGAGAAATGATTGAGAGGGAGGAATCTTAAGATCGGCACGACAAGACAAATCTTTCATGACTTTCCGCCAAATCGAAAACTTTAAAATCGCTCCCGTCATGAGTTCAGAGGCTGCAAATCCAGATTGGAGTTCAGAGGAGCTCATGTTTAAACTGTTATTTAAGCAAGTGCTTTCGACGGCTGATTTTTCTAACTTTATAGTCTTCACTGCGTTGTACACCGAGAATAGAATCAAAGCCTTCCAAAATGAAACAGCGTGATCCAGCAAAAACTCGCGTTGATCCACTGCTCTAAGATTCAGACTATTCAAATCGGGATAGTAGTGAAACCGCATTCGGCAAGCTTTTTCTTCGCGCGTTACAACAAAGTCTAAAACTTGCCCATCTTTATGAAAGTTTTCATTGTCAGCCGAAACAGCCTCTAAAGCTGCTCCGGCGAGCCCCAGCTCATCCGTTGTAATAGACACTCTGAAGGTCTCATCTATTTCTCTGATGTGATTGAGAGGGAATCCGGCTGCGTTGATATCAGAACGCTTAAGCCAATTGTGTGCGTAAAATAGCCAATCCTGAAGAGCGCGTACATCATGCTCAGAGCCACCATCGACAAACTCGCAGCCAACCCAATATTTTTGAGTGACCCCATCTTTAACTACATAAGCAATTCGACAAAAAGCTTTACTCACACCGAAAAAAGGCAAATTCACTTCAAACCAGTGCCGTTGTTTCTCCATAAAGGGCAGCGGGCTTCGGTCGACAAGTAAACGCATACCTCCCTGCGAGACGTCAGTCATTTTGGCGAAAATCATTTCTCCGAAACGCAACTCGTCTGCAACACACACAAGAGGAGCAACGGAGTCACTGATTTGAATTCGGGCTGATCGTCTTTTAACGTGCGACGGTCGGACAACCTCGGCCGATCGACTCAACGCCACGCCCAATCTCACAAAACGCCCGCTCTCAGTCGCTTCAATTCGGGTGTTTGCAATTAAACCACGCGCATTGAATTTGGAGCCAAGAAAGTTGCATTCTAAATCGACTGGTTCGCCTATCGAGATCAATGGCAACTCTAAGTTTGCGGGTAGCCGAAGTCCGAGTCCAAAAGGGCTATAGTCCACACACTCAGCTTGAAACTTTTGGTGTCCAAGTTGAATAAGGACTGTGTACGTACCCGTCTCAGTGATCGTCACTCGAGCGTCGTTGCGCAGGTCTGCACCCGCGGAAAAATTTTCCTCAGATGTCGTCTTTGTCGAAATTTCGACCATACCCCCTCCACCTTTGGGTCAATCTTAGAGTAAATTCAAGGCTGTGAAAAACGATTTGGCAAAGGAGATGACACATGCGGTTTACTTCACTACTCATAGGTACTGCCCTCGTCTTGGGCGGATGTGCTTCCAAAAAGTATGGCGATGAAAAAATCTCGACACAGCTCGACACAGGTAACGAAAAAACTTCTGAGAAATTTGGCTTTGACAAAGAACGAAATCTTGTGCTGCAAGAAAAAACATCAGCAACCGACGAACTTATGATTCAAACTCACGTCAACGAAGAGCTCCGATCGAAACTTCAGCACGAGTATCAGCAGCTTCGACGCTGTCGGGTTGACCTTGCCGATGTGCGACTCGGCGGCTCCGGTGAGATGGCCCCTATGCCTGAAATCGATGGGATTGCTGCAGATAAAGCTTACAATGAGACTGTCGGATTCGACGAGTCTGGTGAACTTGTTTTCGTTCGACAAGAAAAATTTGAAGACAAAATGAAAGCAGAAAAAGCTGCCGAAAAGAGCATGCGCAGGCTTCAAAAAGTGATCTCCAACAACAAAAATGACTGCGAACTGCGTATGCGAAAGGCACGCGTAGAAAAAGGTCTTCCCGCTGAACGTACAAAAGCAATCATTCGATATGAGGGCGGACAGGCTGTCATCGTTAGACCTGCTGAACAATCCCTTGATGACGCATTTAGGTTTGCAAATGAGGCCAATGAGAAGTAAGACCACTCCCTTATGGTAAAGATCATTCGGGAAGAACAAGCGCACTGGGGCAGACGCCTCTTTCACAGTTGGATTGGCCCGCTCATTCGAGCGGGCCAATTGCGTCCAATTCTGCTCTCGGACTTATCGGAACAGCCTCCGCCTGAAGACTCCGTCGAGCATTCGACGGCTCGATTCCATCAATCCTTTCAGGGCAGCGTGCTCAAGGCTTTAATCGCATCTTTTCGCCCGAGATTCGTGAAAATTTTTATTTATCTCATCTTTCTGACAACACTTAATCTGCTGCGTCCTCTTATTCTAAGTGAATTGATAGGCCGCCTGACACCCGGCACATCCCAAAATGCCACCACTCTTTTTGCAGGAATTTCTGACAACATCCACATGGCGATCTGGTCGATTGCTGCCTTCTTTTTACTTGCGTTCGTTCGCTCTCATTTCCTGCGACACTGCTTTAAACTCACTTGGTCTATGCCTGGCCTTCTCAGAACTGAGGTTTACAAAAGACTTCTACATCTGGAACAGCGAAAGCGGGTCCAGCTCACATCTGGGGAATTTGTCAACATCGCAACCCGCGATTGCGACTCAGTCTCAATGCTCCCTTTTTTAATTGAACCGCTTCTCTATCCAGTGACAATTCTTGCATACTGCCTCATGTTGACACACTTTCTCGGGCCATGGGCCTTGCTTGCTGTCGTGGCACTGGCGGCTGTAGTCCCGCTGGGGCGCAGGCTTGAACAACGAATGAGCTCACTCGCAACACAGATACGCGAGCAATCAAAACTCAGGCTGGGAATTCTGGGAGAGGTTCTTGCGGGTATCAAAGTCATTAAGTTCCATGCTTGGGAAGAGCTTTTCACAAAAAAAGTTATGGAGGTGCGCGGGCAGGAAGTTAAGCTTATGAGGGCGCGGGCTCGGGTTGCAGCCAAGCACAGTGCTCTGAGCGCCCTGCTTCCGATCCTGACAGGTGCAACAGTTGTTACGCTAGTCAGTTGGTTTTCAGGCGTTCCATCAACCGCACAGGTATTCGCTTCCTTCAGTATCATAGCCACATTGGTGACGATTTTTAGCGAGGTCCCCGACCTACTTCAGAGTGTCTCTGAACTTAAAATAAGCTTGAATCGCATCGGTCAATTTCTCGAGAACACTGATGACACCAAAACTTTGGACAGCGGCACTCCGTGCAACTCAATCGAACTCAGTCATGCGAGCTTCCGGCGCTTCCCCACTCAGGATTTGGCCGAG
The DNA here is from genome assembly GCA_041164285.1 of Pseudomonadota bacterium. Classification (GTDB taxonomy): domain Bacteria; phylum Bdellovibrionota_B; class Oligoflexia; order Silvanigrellales; family Silvanigrellaceae; genus RFOM01. The sequence continues at coordinate 1,665 of JBEAPS010000005.1, read as the reverse complement.
CTTCAGGATGCATTGTCAAATTTAGACCTAAAAATTGAGGCCGGGCAGTGCGTTGCTGTAGTTGGACCGATTGGCTCGGGCAAATCGACGCTTCTGAACGCCCTATTGGGGGAACTGCAGTTGTCAAAAGGCAGAGTTCTGCTCCCCCATCCAGTCAGTTATGCTCCACAAATTCCCTGGAACCAGAATGCTTCTGTGAAAGAAAACATCGTTTTCCAGCTGGCTGCAGACGAGCAATTGCTCAAACGCGTTGTGATAGCGTCCAGTCTCACCCAAGACATCAAGGGCTGGCCCGCAGGAATCGAGACAGAGGTTGGAGAACGCGGCGTCAATTTGTCTGGAGGGCAAAAGCAACGGCTCGCGCTGGCCCGTAGCGCCTACGCGAGTTTGCGACAAGGCATTGGGACGGTGCTTTGGGACGACCCATTCAGTGCACTCGATGAGTCCGTTGCAAACTCTGTTTTTGAAGAATTGCTACTCGGCTGCCTGAACAGCAAGACTCGAGTATTTTGCACTCACAGAATCGACTTCGCATTAAAAGCTGACAGGGTCATCGTCATGAGCGGAGGACGTATTGTCGAACAAGGCGAGCCTTCTGAGCTGTTGCGACTCAATTGCGAATTTAAGAAACTACATGAAACTCACATGCAAACGAGGGGGCATCACGTTGTTCTCAGCAAAACCGCCGATGCTGAACAAGAACAAGTCACTGAAAACAGTCCGCCACAAAGTGACGCCGGAAAGCTCACGACTGAAGAGCAAATAACCCTCCCAGTCTTCAACAAACAGGCGTTGCGTCTCTATTTCAAAGCACTTGCGCCCGCTGTAGGTGTCATAGGTGTCGTGGGAGTTTTTATGCTGCCGCGACTGACTGACATTGGCTCAAACCTCTGGCTGGGTCATTGGACCTCTCATCCCTCGGAAGTAGAGCTTTCTACCGCGGTCGGAGTCTTTGCTGCTCTCACTCTCATCACTGTTATAGCAGAACGGACACGGTCGGTTCTGTTGTTCGACGGTGGAGTTAAAGCGGGAACTCGCTTTTTTTCAGACCTCTTGTCAGGCGTCATGAGCGCACCTATGCGTTTCTTCGACACCTCGCCACTTGGTCGCGTGCTCAACCGATTTACATCGGACACCAACGCCGTGGACAACTCTATGCCCTCTTCAGTAGGCCAATTCCTAACTTCGGTGATTGGAGTTTTTGTCTCACTTTTTCCAGTTGTGGTCAGCCAGCCTATTACGGCTGCACTTCTCGCACCGATTGCTGGTCTTTATTTTTGGCTATTCCGTTGGGTGCGTAAAGCGCAACTTCGCCTCAACGCTCTCACCCAAGTGGTACGTAGCCCCTGGATGTCGCTGACGTCGGAAACTCTTCCCGGCCTTTCCGTTGTTCAATCGCTACAAGTTCAAGACCGTTTCCTCACTCGATACATACGGCTAGTCAATCGCCATATCTCCACGGGTTTTTACGTCATTGCAACCAACTTGTGGTTTGCGTTCCGGCTTGAAGTTCTGGGAGTAGCACTGGTCGGAGGATTCATCATTCTCTTGACCATGAATCCCGACAGCACATCACCAACATGGAAAGCTGTGGGCCTCACTTTCGGTCTACAAACCATCGGAATTCTGGGAAGCATCACACGAAGTTTGCGTATGCTCGAAAAT
>JBEAPS010000004.1:0-2668 GCA_041164285.1 Pseudomonadota bacterium | reverse complement strand
TAAACCCAAAAGCGCTTGGGCTTCAGAGAGTGGCAACACAATTGATCTTTTTTCTTCAATTGGAAGTTCAGACCGCATTAGCCCTCGAACCTCAACGTCAATTGCATTCTGTCGCCCACTCGGACTGGCTGCAGAAATATTGAGATAAGCGAGTCTCACCTGCTGAGAAGTATCTGTTGGCACACCAAGACTGCGCCCAAGCTCGAGCCCAAGAAGAACCTGAGAAACAGACGCTGGGTCTAACGGTTGACTTCCAGGATTCAGCGAATCCATCCAACGTGGACAAACAAGTTTTTCACGGTTGAGGTCAACAGCACGACCAAAAAACAAAGCCTGATCTTGGCCATTGCTCACGAGACCCCGCAATTGGATGCGCCCTGCAACCGACTTGACACCCTCGATCTTCTCCAGTTGCTCGATAAGTTTATCTGTGTAGGGAAAGTGGAACGAGAGTGGGTTGAGAGAGACATTACTCAAATATCCTTTACGGTGAATTTGCAATGCACCCAACTTCGAATCAACTGCATTCCCAACCGTAAAGCGATAAAAGGCGTTGTTGATCGAAGTGATCACTAAAACAACTGTCAATGCAACAACGATTGCGGACAACGTAAACGCAGTACGCCTCCGATTTCGAAATACATTTCTCACTGCAATTTGAAGCAAAACGTTCATACCGCCCCCAAGGCCTCAACAGGGCGCAAACGCGACGCACGCCACGCAGGCCACACACTGACAAGCGCAGAACCAAGTGTTGTTATGCAAAAGGCGCTTGCTAGATAATTTGCCGAGAGAAAAGGCCTAAGCATGAACCGAATGGTTGAGCCGGGGGCTGGGATTTCAATTCCGTAGAGCGATGCAATGTAGACAACAATCATACCAGCAGACAGGCCAATCACCGCGCCGACCGCTCCTAGAAATGCCCCTTCCATAATGAAGATACCAAGAATTGCTTTTTGCCTCACACCCAACGCCATCATCGTTCCAATTTCACGGACACGCTCCATGACGTTCATGAACATTGAGTTCACAATTCCAAGCATAATGACCAGCAAAAAAACAGCTGTCACGAAACCGAAAATCAACCAAATATTGTCGAGCAAGTCGCGAATAAAAGGAAGAATTTCATCCCATCGGTGAACCTCAAACTCTTCGCCCAGCACTCGCTGAAGATCGATTTGCACTTGCGCCACCTTTGATACATCAGAGGCTCTGACAACGTACTCAGTAATTTGTCCGGGCATTTTTAGAAGTTTTTGAATGGTTGCAAGAGGCGCGAGAGCAAGGCGTTTGTCGGTTGGCACTGCACTCCCAAGAATGCCTGTAATTCTGACAGCCTCTCCGGAAAGTGCACCATCTCTGTCAGGTGCGAGCAAGACGGGGAGCTCGTCCTCTCTTAATTGTTGATGGGCAGAGAGATCATCAAGCCCGAGCGGACCTGCTACATCTTGATGAACGACCATAGCTATTGCGTCAGAGCTTTCAAAAACCGAACCTGAAGTCACCCATTCAAAATAATGTGGGAGAGTTAAACGGTCGAGTTCAGGATCAACTGCGTTTGCTGAAAGGTAAGTTGTTTTAGGTTCACCCAAATTTTCTAGTTCTGCTTCTACAAAGTTTTCTGTCACAGAGAGCGAGGCACTGAAAAGAAGTCGCGGTGAAATGGCTTCCACCGAATTGACCGACTTAATTGTTGTGCGGAGCTGCTCTGAATCTTTAAAAGAGAGGTTAAGGGGATTACTTAATACATTTTTCAGGTAGCCTTTTTTGTGGATCTGCAACATTCCTGTTGTGCCATAGAGTGTAGACTCTAACTGAGCCTTCTGAACCGCATTGACAAATCCGCGAAGCATGGTCAGCGCGGCAAGACCAACAACAACAGCACCCATGGCTAACAGAGTACGGCGCCGGTTACGAACCAAGTTACGGAATGCCAGAAGAGCGAGCGGAAACATTGAGGCCCCCAAAACAAACCATCAAGTGTAATGTATTTTAAGTGTACATCGGCACTCAAAAATTGTTCGGGAGCATAACACTTCAGTATGTGGAGGCAACTCGAACGAAGCTAATTTCATGATACCCAAATCAGCTTGCATATCGACTGTGTCTGTAACATAAACCACTTTGCATTTGAAAAACATTCTCTCCACAATGATTTTGCCTGACAGGAGGGTGATATGTTTAATAGGGTAGGCAAGAGTTTTGTTATATTTTCTGAAGCTTCCAACGAGTTGCTCGGAAACTCGGGCGTGTTATTTAGAGAAATACAGATAGATTCGGATTACCTCATTCTTCAAAGTCTTTTTGAGAATGCAGACGGAGTGCGATTGCCAATATCCTACTTACGACAAGGCAGGGCATTTTTATGTTATGATTCGAAGCTAATTCCGCAGGGTGGCTTTGCACTCATCGAAAAAGGGCCATTTCGAAGTATAACACAAATTCCCCACGCAGGCTTACTGCCACTCGATGGATTGTTTTGCGAGCTCACTGCCGTTTGTTTTAATCGCGGAGGGTCCTTGCGCAGAAGCAGGTTCTGGTCATTTGTAGTAGGAACTGCACTTGCCTGTCCTGCACAGAATATTGTGTATGCTGTCGACACTCGAAAAACCGCGTTGCGGGAACAAGTCTTTAATCACATTAGAGGCAGCACCATTTATGAAGGACC
>JBEAPS010000003.1:0-2940 GCA_041164285.1 Pseudomonadota bacterium | reverse complement strand
TCAGGGACGTTCCTCATTCGAGGATGTTTGCTTGCGCGCCGCTCAATGCCAGAAGCGTTTGAGTGAGTCGGGCGTGCAGACCGGAGACTCGGTGCTTTTGCTCTGCCTTCCCGGACCTGATGTTTATCCACTCCTACTGGCAATTCTCGCTCAAGGATTGACTGTGGTATTTCTTGAGCCTTGGATACCCCGGGGGCACATAGATCGTGCGCTCAAGGTTTCTGGATTGAAGTTTGTTTTGGCCGATGCATTTGGAAGTTTTTGGAGACTTCGCCACTCGGAGCTGAGGGCTCTCCCCTTGCTTCGTGTGGACTCATTGCTGAGCGGTTCGGGATGTATTGACGACTTTAACATTGTTCCAGTTGATCCAAATCAAATCGCTACAATCACGTTCACCTCTGGAACTACAGGAGTTCCGAAAGGCATTGCGAGGAGCCATCGCTATCTGTGGGATCTACACGAAATTCTCGAGAGACATGGTGGCGACAGTGAGCTGAATGGACCTGATCTTTCAGTTTTTCCGAATCTCGCCCTTTATCACATGGGTACTGGGAGAGGATCAGTGCTCGTTCCTCAGAATTGGGATGTAAAGTCGCTTTCGAGATCAATTTCACGAGACTCCAGCGCACGACCCCAATCACTGACTTGTGGCCCTGCCTTTATGCAGCGCATGCTTGATTCGAATGTTGTCTTCGACTCAGTCAGCTGCATCAATTTAGGAGGTGCACTCATTGATTGCAGCCTCATGGAACGAGTGTTGAACGCGTATCCCGATTCTCAGGTCCGTCAGATATATGGTGGTACTGAGGTAGAGCCGGTTTGTGTAGTCGACGGGAGAGTGTCGCTTGAACGCTCGATGCGTAAGGGGTTTTCTCAATGTGTCTTTCTTGGCAAGCCTATTTCCGAATTGCGTACACGAATCGATTCTGATGGCATTCTTTGGGTAAGTGGACCGAACGTTTGTGGACAGTATGTTCTTGGTTCTGAGCAAGACATGATGAACAAGTCAGTCGATGAACGTGACGAACTTTGGCACTCGATGGGCGACCGTGTTGAAGCTGACTCAGACGGATATTGGATTTGTGGTCGCAAGAATCAAACAGCGGAAGACTTTTTTCTTGAGCAAAAACTCTATAAGCACTTGCGGCACACGCGCGCATTCATTCACCGCAGTTCGGACGGACGACCTGTCATTGTAGGCGAAGACAACAAGTCCGCATTGAGTTCCGCTGGAGAGAGCGTTTTTAATTCACGAGTCGAGGTTGTGCCTGGGAAAATAGTCCGAGACAGGCGCCACCGATCCCGTATAGACAGAGCTACCACGTGGAAATTGAAACTGCGGTGGATTCGGCTTGCAAGGTATATCAAAGAGCGAAGTCCCATTCCTATATTAGCAGTGCTTGCACTTGGTCCTCTTATAAGCGGATGGATGTTTGCAAGCAAAAAAAACCTCTGTAAAGAAGAGTGTTTTGACGCTAGAAATTCGTATTTAATGTTTTTAGCTTTGGTGTCATCATTGCTTTTTTTAATCGCTGCGCGCGCAATGGACGAAATTAAGGATGCCAAAAAAGACAAGACAGCCAATCCCAGTCGACCGTTGCCTCGCGGCCTCATTACACTGAATGAACTTAAGTTCGTCTCAAACGTTGCAGTGAGTCTGATGCTCTTACTCTGTTTGATTTTCTTGACTTTGGGACAAGTAATTGCTGCGTCTTTGCTCTTCGTTTCAACAGTATATCTTTGGCTTATGTATAAAGAGTTTTATGTAGGACACCGGCTTGCTGATTATCCAATTATTTATGGGTTTAGTCATCAGTTGGTTGTCATTCCACTGTATCTGTTCGCATTTACGTTGATAATTCAATCCTCGGAGCCAATCATAAGGTCTGAAAACTTTGGAGCAGTGCCTTTTGCATTTGCTCTGGCAAATCTTTTTGCATCGATGACCTACGAATTTTCAAGGAAACTTCAGCCTGACAAACACCCCGATGCGCAAACGTATCGGCAAATTTATGGGTTCAGGAAAGCCACAGGTATAACCATCTTTTTCGCACTTGCCTCTGTGGTATGCTTTTGGTTTTTTCAGACACGTGTTGGAATGACTGAACACAGCGCTCCTGCACTTCATTTAGTTATTGTTCATGTTCTTTTGATAGCAGTTTTAGTTCGTCACATTATTTTTGATGGGATGCACAAATATGCTGAAGGAATTGCTGCATTGTTGGTTATTGCAACAGCATGGCATGGCGTTGTCTCTTTTTGGTAAATAAAGGAATCCGAAATGGGCGATTCAAAATGTATTTATGTTTTAAGCCCTGAGAGATATCCCTCACTGATTATGTCTCACGGTGGGGGGAAGGCTGCAAATCTTTTGCGTTTGACTCAGTCCAATTTCAGTGTTCCTTCTTGGGTTTGTTTGTCTACTCATGCATTTGATGAGTTTTTGAGTGTCAATGGGATTGGTAGTGTCCTTGATATTAGAGGAAGCAATTTCGCTGAAATTGAACGCTCAGTTGAAGAGCTCTTTCTTTCGAATTCAATTCCAATTGCAATTCGTGAGGAGCTACTTTCTGAATTAGAACGTTGTGGGCTGCTTGAGTGCTTTGTTGCGGTTCGTTCGAGTGGCTTGGATGAGGATTCTTCGGAGCACTCATTTGCTGGTCAGTTTTCCAGCTTTTTGTTTCAGCGTGGAGTCGATTCGATATTCCGAAGTGTACTTAGGTGTTGGGCATCGGGCTGGTCGGCGCGTGCATTAGCTTACCGAAAAGAACACCATTTAAGTCTGACAGGAATTAAAGTTGGAGTGATCATTCAGCGTATGGTTGACTCAGAGGTGGCTGGCGTTTCTTTCTCAAGAACACCTATTGATCCCAGTGACCGCGATCGGATGATTATCAGTGCTGTTTGGGGGCAGGGTGAGGGACTCGTCAGTGGCGCACT
>JBEAPS010000002.1:0-2670 GCA_041164285.1 Pseudomonadota bacterium | reverse complement strand
TCGAGACTCAGGGCACTATGCAGTTTATTGAATGCAGACTCCGTGAGTGTGAGTCGAATTTCAGACTCTGTCTCAGTCCTGTCGGATTCTGTGTCTTTAGCAAATGCAGAGGAGACAAAAGTAGTAGCAATGAACGCAACTGCGCACCCATGAATTGCATTGAGTCGTGTCTTTGCCATGCTAGGCTCCGGTATTGAGCGTGGTCTGTTCTTCTTAATTGAATTTAGCGCGGATGATTCATATGTCGACAAAGAGTGTGAATATTATGCAAAGAATGTGCGTCTAAATTTTGCCAATCACTGAAACTCCGTTCACAAGAAACTCAAAAATTTGATGCGTATATTTCTCAAAACCGTAATAAATGCAGGTATCTGTGTGCGAACTCTTTTGAGATTCTGTTGGTGTATTGATTGCGGGAGGACATATGCACCCAGTTTCTGCTCAAGACCTACAGACCCCGAATACATCGTTATCAAAAGATCGTATTGATTCGATCAGCGCGCAGCAAAACAGAATTCACTCTCACTCGGGACCGAACGCTTACGAGGTTCGACTGGCTCGTCCTGATGAGCTTGAGCAAGTATTCGCGCTTCGGTACGATGTGTTTCTCTCCGGAAACTCAATGTGCAATGCACTTCAGACAGATATTGATCAATATGATGAACACGCTGACCATTTGGTTGTCACAGCGCAAGATCAGATCGTTGCAACTTACCGATTAATGCCGGTCGACAGGATTCTTCGGGCTGGTCTGTTGCCCTACTCTTCCAATGAATTCGATATCACTACGTTACTGGAGTCATTTTGTCCTTCGTCCGCCGTAGAGTTGGGAAGAAGTTGTGTTCATCCGGCTCATCGTAACGGGGCACTACCCAAGCTGCTTTGGAACGCTTTGGCGAAGTATATGATGCACCGTGGAAGAACTGAGGCATTTGGTTGTGTGAGTGTTTTCAACGTAACTCACGAGGAAGCAGTTGGATTGGTCGATCTATTCAAAGCTCAAGGTTCGTGGTCGGAATCGGTTCAATGTCCACCTCTTCAGGGGTTGAATTATAACGCTGCACAACGTTCTGTGGCGGAAATGAAGGCATTGATTCCACCTCTCTTGCGCTCATATCTCATGCTAGGCTCCAAGCTTTACGGTGGACCTTCACACGACCCAGTCTTCAGATCACATGACTTTTTAATTCATTTCTCCACGAGGACCATGACAGAGCGCTGTAGAAGGAGCTTTTTCTCTTTGAATTGATTCCTGTTAGCGTTCTCTGTCGGAGAAAAAAACAGACCCATTTGCACAAACACTCACAAGAAAGTCGAGGAGTGTGATGTGTCTTCGGCAGACCCGTTGAACTCTGTGGGGTGCCTTGGGGTGGAACCAGCCAGTTTTGCTGAATACCTGCCAAGGCGCTTTTTTGAGCCAGTTCCAGCTTCCCATTTCCAAAGTCAGTGGCATGAACAGTTGATCGCTCTGTTGCATCGCTTCATAAAGCACATAGTCCCAGAGGTCGCCGTCGGTCTGATAGCTGTCAGACTGCTTCTCAAACTTGTAAACATGACTTGGAAATGAATTGTTGAGTGTTTCCTCAAGTTGCATGTAGTGCTTCCAGTGTGGGGGGAGTGCCGTCGACATTGCCCATGGGGTCCATATCCTGTCGCGCGCCCCGAATCCGCTGTGCAGGTCCAACGCGATCAGTCCCTTAGATTCACGTAGAAGCCTTTGAACCGTTGATATCAATGCCTTGCTCTCTGATGCGAGCTCGCCGGTTCCTTTGTAATATGGAAGCAGTGGTGAAAATGTTTGCCCGCCAAGAAATGGAATGGGTGATTCTGCCGATATAGGCGCGTTTCTCATTAGGTCGATCCCCTCATGAGTAGACCTTGTTTGGCGGGCGAGTCCGGTTGGATTCAAGGCAGGAATCGCAACGACACGCGCCTTGCTGAGCATATTTCTGACATCACTGTTCCATTTGGTCGTTTCAATGAGATGAGATAAAAAGTGAAGAAGGACAGTCACGCCAATCCACTCGATGCCATGAACCCCAGCCACGAGTAACAGTGAGAACTCTTTTTCTTGACTGTGCTGATGAATTGCTAATTCGATTGATTCAACGCTGAAATCATTATCGAGGCTTCTGATAGTGGCGAGCTCAGTTGCAATAATGTCGTTTGAGTAGGCTCTTTTGAATGACTCAATCTGCTCAAGTGCTCGCATATGACCCTTCGCTTACAATGGTTTGCCATGTATGGTGTCTTATGCCGCGAAGGTGAATATTTGTTGGAATTGTGGCCATTCTTCCATACAGGGTGACGTTTATTTTTTCTTGTTTGAGTGTGTCGAATAAATGGGGGAGAAGGCTGATGTCGTCGGTCCATGCGCGCTCGGCCTGATTTTCAAATGAAAGCTTCACACAGATCACGTTTTGAAGGCCAGCAGTGCGCGCAATCCAGCCGTGTCCCGCAGTCCATGTGTGAAATTCTGGGTTTGCAAGTGAGGTTGTTGTTCCCTCTGGGAACAGTGCCAGACTGCTTGTCTTCATTTTTTTAATACATTTACGTAATGCAGTAGCACGTCCCATGAGTGAATCTCGTTTCACGAAAATACATCCGAGGCTTCGTGCGACCCATCCAAACACAGGCCACCTGCTCACCTCCGACTTAGCAAGGAAAACG
>JBEAPS010000001.1:0-3610 GCA_041164285.1 Pseudomonadota bacterium | reverse complement strand
GTTTTTAACAGTCTGCTGAGTAATTGTTGAAGCGCCCTCGCGTTTTCCAAAAAAAAGGTTTCTCACAGCAGCGCGCGCGGTACTCAAGAAACTCACACCATGATGTGAGTAAAACTCATCGTCTTCAGCTGCGATGACCCCTTGCTGAACAAGTAGGGGAATCTCTTTAAGAGGAATGTATTGACGATGTTCCGATGAAAAAAGACTACCGAGCTGCGTTACGCCATCGCTGTAATAAAGCATCGACTCTTTGGAAAGAATCTCGAGTATTCGCTCTTTCTTGAGATGATCATAATTTCCAGCAAAAATCTCAAAAAGCGCGTAGCCTCCGAGAGCAATCGGCGGCACAGCAGAGCACATAACCAACAGCGCGGTAATGGCGACAAACTTTTTCATTGCAGTTGCAACTCCAGCGAAACAGGGCAATGGTCAGAGCCTTTGACTGTTGGAAATATTCCAGCAGCAACAACTCGTTCTACCAGCCCCGGCGTAATAAAATGATAATCGAGACGCCATCCGATATTCCTTTCGCGGATGCCAGGGCGTTGACTCCACCAGGTGTAGTGACCGCCCCCTTTCTCAAACATTCTAAACGAATCAATAAATCCATTTTCAATGAATTTGCTCATCCATTGACGCTCTTCCGGAAGATAGCCGGCATTTTTCTCATTTTGCTTCGGGTTTGCCAAATCGAGGGGCGTGTGAGCTATGTTGAAGTCCCCGCCAATGACAACCTCAAAGCCTCGCTTTCTGAAACCGGTAAGCCAATCCAGAAGATGATCGCAAAAATCTATCTTATATGGCAAACGTACACCTTCTCTTTGTGAATTTGGAAAGTATGCAGACACATACAATATTTTTTCATGAGTAAAAGCGATGACTCGCCCTTCGCTGTCGAAGCTGGGCTGACCAATTCCTCGGTAGATTTCAGCATCATTGACGGGCAGTCGAGTGTAAATTCCAACTCCACTATAACCTTTTTTATCAGCTGCACACCAAAGCGACCGATACCCGAAGGGTGTCAGCCAGTCTGGATGAAGATCGGCATCTGCACACCGAACTTCTTGGAGTAGAAGCACATCAGGCGCTTGGGTTTCTAGCCAATTAAAAAAGCCATTCCTTGCGGCCGCGCGTATTCCATTCAGATTCCAAGAAAATATCTTCAAACTCATCTCTATTCAATATCCTTAAAATCTTGAGCCAACTCCTTGCTAACACAACTGAGTGCAGTGGTCAGAAGACTCGGCGTCCAATAATTGTAGTGTCTGGAAAGTTCACCCACACTCGTATCTGTATTTGATACCGCTTCGAAAAAGTTTCCTCGCAGGGTGAGACTGGTTGAGTACGAAAGAACTCCATCTACAAAGACTTTAGCGCCATCGGCATCTAGGGCAAACTGTCCTGTGATAGGGTCAACCGACATACCGGTTAAATTTTGAATTTTTATGTAACTCATATTTGAAAGTTCAGGCATTGAAGGGCGATTGATTCGAATGAAAAGGTTAGTGTGAGTCGTCGAACTTGGACCATCAGCATGACCAGTGAGCTTGAATCTTCCAGTCAATTGCGGATATTCACTTTCAACCTCGGCCAAAAGGGATGACGTCATAAGTGGATTCACTAGACATCCCTCCGACATAACAGAAACTGGTTCTGTCGGGGTGCCTTCAAAATCAAATACCGCAGAAAACGGAGAGTGTTCCAAATGAGGATTGTCTTCAACAGACACACCGGACAGTAAAGTTTTATCTAATTGAGAGAAATCCCAAGCTCCTGTTTTGTCGAGCAGTGTCCGAGATTCAAGATTCGGAAGCACAATCTGTTCAAACAAGTCGGCAATTGCCTTGCTTGTGAGAAGAACTGGTAGCTGAACGTCGGTATCTAGTGGCCTTACCTTTGTTGGTATAATATTACGAGATGCTTCAAGAACAATTCCATGAACTTCCTCGGATGAAGGGAGCCGACCAAACACATCAAAGTGTGATTCACCTGAATCCTCAAGTGAGTAAGACACCATCACAGTGCAATCAGCAGAATCTTCAATCGCGTTATTATCAGCAGAGTCGAAATATTCGCGCCGGGTCCTTGAGAGTGAAACTGACACCTCTCTGTTCATGAGTAGACGGTGTGACACACATGAAGCACTCTTCTCAGTTTCTGCCAAAATTTTCTGCACCTCTTGAACTGCCTTACCAGAGTCAAAGCAATGAACCAGTTCCTCGGAAATAAGCGATAAGCATGGATAAGCCTTCTGCTTTCGGAATCTCATCCCATGCCTCAGCACAACAGCGTTTGAAATAGAAAACTCGAGCTGCTTTATGAAAAGGTTGAAACTCAACGTCTCGACAGAGAACGATACACCCTTTTGTCCACACAATAGAAGTGACACTTCAAGTTGAAATGGACGATTTTCCTGAGTAGGCCCCTTGGAATGCGGGTTTCCATTGTATAAAGTTCCACCAAAGGACATTCGGGTCATAATGGTGCACACAAATCCTTCAATCACACCGCTCTGAACGCATTCTTTTAAGTGCGCTCTAACAGCTTCAGCAAAATCTGAAACCAACGAGGGGTTTTTGTCGAGTTTCATTCATGAGCTCCTTCACCTTCACCGGTTCCAATGACCCGCACTTTGGGGTTAGGAGAAAAAATCATAAAAGCCGGTCCACCATCAGAAGTCAGCACCCCCTGCCCGTCTTTCCCACATGTACCAATACTTCGGCAAAGCACTGGCCCAAAAGCATCTACCGCGGACCGAAAACATTCGGTTGCAATGCCGGTGAAATTCGCCTCGCGCATGAGCAGTGGGTCTTGATTTTTTCTAATCTGAACCACCCTTGCAACGTCTGCTCTAAACTCAAGATTTGAACAACTCGCAGTGCCCCCCTTCCAGCCGCTGAGAAACAACACACCATGTGGCCCATCTAGGTAGCCCGCTTCACTAAGTGCATTTTGAAGTTGCGACAATGGCAAATCATCCCAGTTGACGCCATCGTGACCTGCACCCAAACCGCGAGTGTGTTTGGGCCTAATCCAGATACTCGTCATTCTGTTCAGGGACGGGAATTGGAGAGACTGCATTCTCGCACATCCATCGGGACTGCGTCGCGCAGCCCGCGCCGTTTGACGCGTGTGAATGGCATCAACTAACTGACCTTCCCTCACCAAAGTTTTTCGACAAGGAAGCACACCCTCTGCATCGACCGGCAGGTAACCGCAGTTTTCAATGCTTCCATCAATAACAATATCCATCCATTCGGGACCAACAGAAAGTTCCTTCATTTGCCCTTTTTCGCCAAAACCGGATGCTCCAGTTTGTATGAGATCCCCTTCGGCAGCGTGACCAACAGCCTCATGTAGAATGAGGCCAAGCAAATCTGCATCAACTGCAAGATAGTCATACTCCGGTTTTTCTGGAACTAAACTTGCTTCCAATAAGTCAAGCGACTGTCTTCGAACTTTATCAAAATGTTTCTGGAGCAATGTTTTGATGGCATCCTTAGATTGAAAATGGTTTTCATAGTATCGTGCATAAGCCGTTCTCTTTTCGGAGCCGTCGGCACAAGTTACATTCGTCGCGACTCTGCTAGAGTGTGTGACAAATGTTTGT